>NZ_DAIUJO010000046.1:0-3786 GCF_036848755.1 Sinomonas sp.
TGGCGTGGATGCCTCCCCGGGAACGCCAGCCTCTCCCGCCGACCCAGGAGGGTGCCGCGAACGTTATCGTTTTGTAATCAAAACGGGTTCTCCCGCCGGCCGCAAACGCCCACATGTGATCCGCCGCACGCCCTCGGACGGAGGGCTAGACTCCGGTCATGGCGATCATTCCCGACACGAAAGACTGGACTTGGGTCTTGGACCGCCCGTGTCCTGAGTGCGGCTTCGATGCCGACAGCCTCACCCCGCAGGATGTCGCCCGGAGGCTCGACACAGCACTGCCCCGCTGGGACGCCGTGCTCGGACGCGACGACGTGCTCGAACGCCCCGACTCCTCAACCTGGTCGCCCCTCGAGTACGCGTACCACGTGCGGGACCTCTTCGAGGTGTTCCGCCGCCGTCTGGGGCTCATGCTTGCCGAGGACGGTGCCCGTTTCGAGGACTGGGACCAGGACGCCACCGCTGCCGAGAAGGCGTACGCCGACGCCGACCCGGCAGTGGTGCGCGAGGAACTTGCAGAGCAGGGTGGGCTGATCCGGGACGCCTTCGCGGGCGTCCCTGAGGACGCCTACGAGCGTCGCGGGCTGCGGAGCAACGGCTCGGAGTTCACGGTCCTGACGCTCGCGCGGTACTTCCTCCACGACGTCGAACATCACCTCTACGACGTGCGGGGCTAGCTAGGCCGTCAGCGCCAGCCTCCGCACGCCGTCGTCGAGCGCATCGAGCCGAACGAGGAGATCCCCGTCCTTCAGCTCGGATGCGTGGTGGGTCACCATGACGACGCTGCGGTCCGCGAGGGCGGCATGGAGGCCCGAGACCAGGTCGTCGGCCGAGGCCGGATCGAGGTGCGCCGTGGGCTCGTCGAGGAGCACGACGGCGGCGTCCGCCAGGAGCGTGCGTGCCACCGCAAGCCTCTGGCGCTGACCCCCGGACAGTTCCGACCCGCGACTCCCGATGCGGGAGTCGAGCCCGCCGGACAGCGACCGGACGTGATCGGCCAAGCCGACCCGGGCGAGGACCTCCCACAGCTCCGCGTCGTCGGGCGCATCGCTTCGTTCCCGGGCGATTGCAAGGTTTCCCCTCACGGTCGAATCGAAAAGGTGCGATTCCTGCGGGCACCAGGCGATCCTGCCGCTCGCGCGCACTGTCCCGGAGCGGGGCTGCAGGAAGCCGAGGAGGACGGCGAGGAGCGTCGTCTTGCCGCTTCCCGAGGGACCGGCCACCACGAGCCACTCTCCCGGCGCGGCTTCCGCCGACAGGTCTGCGAAGACATCCGGCTGGCCTGGCCACCCGGCCGCGAGGCCCTCGACGGCGAGACCGTCATCCCTCGCTGCGGCGCCTGCCGATGCCCTGGCGGCGAGCTCTGAGCCGGCAGGCTCTGAGCCGGCACGCTCTGGGGCGTCGGGCGCCGTCTCGTCGGGCTGCGCGCCTACGCGTGCGAGGGCCGAGCGCAGGGCCGGAACGCGCTGGACGGCGCTGCTCGCCGCGGCGAAAGGCTCGGTCAGTGCGAGCTGCAGGAGCACCACCGCGGCGGCCGTGCTCGCGGCGACGCCCGAAGCCGCCGTGGTCGCGAGGGTCGCAGCCGCGGCGAGCCCGGTCGCGAGGATCACCACAGCACGGCCCAGCCCTTCCGCGGCGACGCCCCGGCGCTCGAGCGCCGTGAGCCGGCGATCGTCGGCCCGCAGACGGGCCAGTACCCGTCCCGCGAGCCCGTTCGCCACAAGGTCAGGGGCCGCTGCGAGCGCTTGGCCGATCGAGTCGAGGAGCCCCGCCCTCCCCCGCTGGACGGCGCGCGCGGCGCGGCGATCCGCCCACGCCGTGGCAAGGGGGGCGACGACGACGGAGGCGACGACGGCGGCCGCAAGCACGGGAAGCTGCGCGGGCAGCAGGATCCCGACCGCGATCACGGCGCCCACGCCGAGCAGCACAGCGGACGCGAGCGGCTGGAGGATCCGCGGCAGCTCGTCGCGGACGGACTCGACATCGCCCACCAGGCTCTCCAACGCGGCTCCGGGGACGAGCAGGCGCCGCGCGCTCAGGCCCTGGCTCGTGAGGGAGCTCCACAGGCGGTCACGGAGCCGGGTGAGGGTGGAGAACACGGCCGAGTGGGTGGCAAGCCTTTCGCTGTAGCGGAGGACGGCTCGGGCGATGCCGAAGAACCGGACGCCGACCATTGCTGCGAGGAGGTAGAGGATCGGGGGCCGTTCGGCTGCTCGGACGATGAGCCAGCCGGAAAGGCCCGCGAGCGCTGCCGCGGCCGCGGCGGCTCCGACCCCCGAGAGGGCCGCCAGCGCGTAGCGGGCGAGATCGGGGCGGACGAGCCGCCACAGGCTTGCGAGCCACGCGCCGCCGCCGGACGCCGAGGGTGTGCTGTAGCGGGGGGCCGGCTTGGCGTCCGGGTCGGTGTCTGCGACAGCGAATCTCGCCGGGGCCCCCTTGGGAAGACCTTCGCTCCTCGCCGCCGGCATGAGCTGGACCCGGGTCCGAGCGAGGGCGGCTGTCTGGGGATCATGCGCCACGAGCACCACCGTCGCGCGACCCCGCAGCCCGGCAATGGCGGCCTCGACCGCGCCGGCGGAGCGAGCGTCCAGGTGCGCGGTCGGCTCGTCGAGGAGGAGGAGCGTCGCGCCGGCGTCCACGCGCAGGAGTCCACGGGCGACCGCGATCCGGCGCTGCTGTCCAGGGCTCAGCTCGGCAGGATTCGCCCCCGCGAGCCCGGCGCACAGCACGGTCTCGAGCGCACGCCGCACTGCGTCCGCGGCGCGGTCCGAGGGAAGTCCGTCCGCGGCAAGCTCAAGCTCCGCAGCAACCGTCGGCGCAGTGAACTGAGGGTGCTGCGGGACATACGCGACCCGTGCAGCCTCCGCACCGGTCGTCCACCCGCTCACCGCAGCCCCGGCGCCGTCGCGCACGAGGCCGGCGAGGGCCAGCAGCACGGTCGTCTTCCCAGCCCCGCTCGGGCCGGCCAGCAGCGTGGTTTCTCCGGCCGGCGCCACGAACGACAACCCGTCCACGGCCGGGTCCCTCCTCCCGGCGTAGCGCACGGTCAACGACTCGACCTTCAGTGCAGCTGGCCCGCTCGCTGAGGGCTTGTTCCCGAGGGGAGTCCCGGTCTTTCCTTCGGAGAGACGTGTCCCTGCGGGAGCGGCGATCGCCTCCTCTGCGCGGCGGAGCGCCTCAGCCCCCTCCTCGCTCGCGTGGTGGGCCGCCCCGAGATCGCGCACCGGCTGGAAGCACTCCGGGGCGAGCACGAGGGCAAGCAGCCCGGCCTCGAGCGGCATCTCGCCGCTCACGAGGCGGATGCCGATGAACACCGCGACGACCGCCACGGAGATCGTCGAGAGCAGTTCGAGCGCAAGAGATGACATGAACGCCACCCGCAGCGTTCCCATGGTCCGGACCGAGAAGTCCTCGGACAGCGCGCGCAGGGCCTTGCGCTGCTCCGCCGCCCTGCCGAGACCGACGAGGACGGGCAGGCCTTGGGCGAGCTCCACGAGGTGGGAACCAAGCCGGGCCAACGCCTGCTGGGCCACCGAGACGCGATCCTCGGTGTGCTTGCCGATGAGGATCATGAAGACCGGAACCAACGGGAGGGTGAGTGCGATGACGAGGGCGCTCACCCAGTCTGCCCCGAGGATCCGCAGGCCCACGAGCAAGGGGACGGCCGCGCACTGGACGAGCGCCGGCAGGTAGGCGGTGTAGAACGAATCGAGGGCATCGAGGCCGCGGACCGCGAGGACCGCGGTAGCGGCGGCCGACGACGCGGCGCGCCGGGCGCCGGCGTCC
>NZ_DAIUJO010000046.1:3796-28715 GCF_036848755.1 Sinomonas sp.
GAGGGCCGCGCCGACGAGCCGCGCGCGGAGCTCCTCCCGGACCCCGACGGCGGCCCATCGGCCCGCCTGGAGGGATCCCCACTCGGCGAGGGCGCGAAGCACGACGCCCGAGGCCGCGATGAGGGCGGGAGCCCGCCAGTCGGTCCGCCCGGCGAATGCCGCGGCGAGGCCCGACGCGACGCCCTGCGCGATGAGGATCACCGCGGCGCCCTTCGCGGCACCGAGGACGCTCAACAAGACGACCGCCGCCTTGGTCGCCCGGCCGCTGGGAATGCTCGGACGCACGGTCAGGCGCCCACAGGCGGTTCGGTCGCTCCACGCCCCGACACGAGGCGCGTGAGGAACGCAGGGACGACGTTGTGCGCGGACGGGATGCTGCCGAGCGTGATACGCCTCCGAAACACCCAGTACGTCCAGCTCTGGTAGGCCAAGACGAGCGGGAGTCCGATGAGGGCCACGATCGACATGAGGCCGAGCGTGTAAGCGGAGGAGGACGCCGTGGCGACGGTCAGGTTGTTCGCCGGGCTCAGAGTCGACGGCAGCACGACCGGGTAGACGGCGCTGAAGACTGCGGCGGCCCCGGCCGCGAGGAACACCGCCATGAGGAGGAACGCGCGGCCCTCGGAGCCGCGTCGGGCGAGCGCCCACGAGGCGACCGCAGCAACCGCCGCCACCGCGGTGAGCGTCCAGCTCCACCACGCCCCGCTCCGGAACTGGATCGCAACCACCCACGCGACGAGCGGGAGAATGCCGAGCGGCATCCAGCGCCGGAACGCGAGGTGCGCGCGCGAGCGGATCTCGCCGTCGGTCTTGAGCGCGAGGAACGCGAGGGCGTGGACGAGCGAGAAGCCGACGACGGCGGCGCCCCCCAGGACGGCGTAGCCGCTGAACCACGCGAAGGGTCCTCCGACCCGGTCGCCGTTGGCGTCGAGAGGCAGGCCGGTCGTCGTGACGGCGAGGAGCGCACCGACGCAGAACGCGGCGAAGAACGAGCCGAGGGCGATCGCCCAGTCCCATGCCGCGGTCCAGCGGGCGGAGGCGATCTTGCCGCGGTACTCGAACGCGACCGCGCGGAAGATCAGCGCGACCAGGGCGAGCGTGAGGGGAAGGTACAGCCCCGAGAACAGGGAGGCGTACCACCGCGGGAACGCGGCGAACGTCGCACCGCCCGCCGTGATGAGCCACACCTCGTTGCCGTCCCACACCGGCCCGACGGTGTTGAGCAGGACGCGGCGCTCCTCATTGGTGCGGGCGAAGATCTTCATGAGCATGCCCACGCCCAGGTCGAAGCCTTCGAGGAAGAGATAGCCGATCCAGAGGACGGCAACCGCACAGAACCAGACAGTGGGAAGATTCACGGCGTGCTCCTTTAGTAGGCGAAGGCCAGGACGTCGTCGGACTGCTTGTCCTCGCCGTCGTCGTGCTTCTCGGCGAGCTCCGGCATCGCGGACGCGACGCCGCCGCGCGTGTAGCGCCACAGCAAGCGCACCTCGACGACCATGAGCGCTGCGTAGATGACGCAGAAGACGATGAGCGAGGTGAGAAGCTCGCCCGCGCTCACTCCCGGCGACACCGCGGCAGCCGTGAACATGAAGACTTGGTCGAAGCTGCCGGCCATCGACGGGTTGGGCGCGACGACGAACGGTTGGCGGCCCATCTCCGTGAAGATCCAGCCCGCTGCGTTCGCGCCGAAGGGAGCCAGGATGCCGACGACCGCGAGCCGCATGAGCCACCTCGCTTGGGGAACCGTGCCCTTGCGCGTGAGGTACAGGGCTACCGCGGCCGCGAGCGCAGCGAGGGCCCCGAATCCGATCATCATGCGGAAGCCCCAGTAGGTGACCTCCATGACCGGGACGTACTGAATGGGCTGACCCGCGCGATCGCCGTAGATCGGGTTGTTGGGGAGATTCGTGCCGTACTCGGCCTGGTACTGGGGAATGAGGCTGTTGACGCCCTTGACGTCGGTCGTGAAGTCGCCGTGGGCCAGGAACGAGAGGAGCCCGGGGATCTCGATGACGGCTGCGACGTTCGAGCAGTCCTTCGACCCCACGTCGCCGACCGAGAGCACCGAGAAGCTCGTGCCGTCGTGGCAGGCCGCTTCCGCCGCGGCCATCTTCATGGGCTGCTGGACGAACATGAGCTTGCCCTGGATGTCACCGGTGATGGCCGTCCCCGCGAAGGAGACCATGGCGACGAGGGCGCCGATCCGCAGGCTCCGGAGCCAGACCCGGTGGTCGGTGCGGTCCCGGCCGGGCAGGTCGGGGTTCTCCCCCGGGATGACCCGACCGTCGGGGCCGACGGTGTCGATCCCGTCCTTGCGCCGCTGCCACAGGTGGTACCACGAGATGCCCAGAAGGAAGGCGCCGGCGACGCCGAGCGAACCCAACAGGGTATGCGGCACGGCGACGAGCGCGGTGTTGTTCGTGAAGACGGCCCACGCGTCCGTCATGACCGGGTGGCCGTCGACGACCTTGACGCCGACCGGGTGCTGCATCCAGCTGTTGGCCACGATGATGAAGTAGGCCGAGACGGCGGAGCCGACGACGGCGCACCAGAGCGCGGCGAGGTGGAGGCCCGGTCGGAGGAGCTTCCAGCCGAAGATCCACAGGCCGAGGAAAGTCGACTCGACGAAGAAGGCGAGCAGTGCCTCCATCGCGAGCGGCGCACCGAAGACGTCCCCGACGAAGCGGCTGTACTCGCTCCAGGCCATGCCGAACTGGAACTCCTGCACGAGGCCGGTCGCCACGCCCATGATGAAGTTGATGAGGAAGAGCTTCCCCCAGAACTTCGTCATCCGGAGGTACTCGGGTTTGCGGGTGCGGAACCAGACGGTCTGCATGACGGCCACCACGAGGCCGAGGCCGATCGTGAGCGGGACCATCATGAAGTGATAGACGGTGGTGATGCCGAACTGCCAGCGGGCGATTTCCAAGGCGTCCATGTTCGCTCCTGTCGAGGGCGGAAACCCGATTTTCTACAATCCGTAGAAGCTCTGACTTCTACACAGTGTAGAACACGTGGAAGATCCTCACGAAACATTGAAGCCCGATCCTCGGCCCCTGTCAGCGGCGCGGAGGGCGACGCGCGGGCGCTTGACCACTTTTTCTTCTACCTCGCGTAGAATGGAGAGTGCGGCTCATGGGTCACCACCCGATGAATGGGACCGCATCGGCAGCACGGAAGGACACAACGATGGCAAGCCTGGGGGAGCTCGAACGCTCGGTCATGGACCAGCTTTGGTCGACAGTGGAAGCAGCGACGGCCAACGAGCTCCGGGACCGTCTCGCACAGAGCGAAGTACAGGGCAAGGACCTCGCCGTCACGACCGTCCTTACCGTCCTCTCACGTCTCGAGAAGAAGGGACTCGTGGAGCGTGAGCGGGGCACGCGCCCGCACCGCTACCGGGCCATCTCAACCCGAGAAGACCACACTGCCCGGCTCATGCACGAGGCACTCGGCACGGCGCCCGACCGCGAGGCAGTCCTCGCTCGCTTCATCGGCAGCGTGACCGAGGCCGAGGCCGCCACACTCCGCAAACTCCTCGCCCGCGGCTGACCCGCAAGCCCCTCGTCGCCGAGGACGGTCGTGCTCGTAGCCTCGTATCTCCTCGCACTGCTGGCAATCCTGCTCGCGTGGCCGGTGCCGGTCGCACTTTCGCGCGCCCGGTGGACGGCGCGCTCACCGTTTGCCGCGATGGTCCTGTGGCAGTCGATAGCCCTCGCGGGAGGGCTGTCGATGATCGGGGCGATGCTCGTGTACGGCCTCCAGCCCCTCGGGGACAACCTGCTCCAGGCCATCGGGCGAGCCACGTCCCTCGTCCTGGAGAACAGGTCCTCCGACGAACTGCAGTTCTGGCACCTCTTCGCCCTCTGCGCCGCTGCGCTGCTCGGGACGCACCTCGTCTTCACGCTGGGCCTCACGTATGCGCGGATCACGAGCCAGCGCCGGAGGCACCGTGAGCTCCTTGAAGTGCTCAGCCTGCCCTCCGGGGCCATCGAGCGGACGCTCGTGATCAACCATCCGGCCCCCGTCGCCTACTGCCTTCCCGGGGGTTCGAGGTCCGTCACGGTCCTCTCCGACGGCCTCGTGGAGGCCCTGTCCCCCGGCGAGCTCGCCGCCGTCGTCGAACATGAACGCGCGCACCTCACCCAGCGGCACCACCTTCTGCTCTGGGCCTTCGAGGCCTGGCGCCAGGCACTCCCGTGGCTTCCGACGTCACGGCTCTCCCGCGAGGCGGTCTCCTCGCTCGTCGAAATGCTGGCCGACGACGTGGCCCGCAGGACAGCGCCCGACGACGTCCTCGTCCGGGCAATCGCCCTGGTCGCCGTCGGTTCGGCCGCGTCCGCGACCAGTCAGGACGAACCCATGCTCGGAGGCCCCCAGGCGCCGGGGTCCCCCGGGGCCCCCGAAGAGGGCGAGGCATCCCTCGCCGCGCGCCTCAGCCGACTCCTCACACCACAGCCCCAGCTCACCCGGGCCCAGACGACGGCGGTGCTCGCGACGTCCGGGCTCATGCTCGCGCTGCCGACCGCTCTTCTGCTCGCTCCCGGGCTCGTCAGCTGACCCGACCCGTCACCGCCCGCTGAACTCGGCGCCGAGCGCGACGCGTCAGGCGTCGATGCGCTCGCGATCGAGGTTCGCGCTGCCCGACACGATGAAGTCCTTTCGGGGCGCGACCTCCGAACCCATGAGCAGCTCGAAGACCTCCTCGGCCCGCTGCGCGCTCTCGATCGTGACGCGACGGAGACTCCGATGGCGCGGGTCCATCGTGGTCTCGGCGAGCTGATCGGCATCCATCTCCCCGAGTCCCTTGTACCGCTGGATCGGCTCCTTGTAGCGCCGCCCCTCAGCCTCGAGACGCTTCAGAAGGGCATGGAGCTGCCCTTCGGAGTAGGTGTACACCATCTCGTTCGCCTTGCTCCCAGGGTTGATCACCTCGACCCGGTGCAGCGGGGGCACCGCGGCGAACACGCGGCCCTCTTCGATCATCGGGCGCATGTACCGGAAGAAGAGGGTGAGGAGGAGCGTGCGGATGTGGGCGCCGTCGACGTCCGCGTCGGTCATGAGGATGACGCGCCCGTAGCGCGCGGCCTCGATGTCGAAGCTGCGCCCGGATCCAGCCCCGACGACCTGGATGAGTGCCGCGCACTCGGCGTTGGAGAGCATGTCTCCGACTGACGCCTTCTGGACGTTGAGGATCTTGCCTCGGATCGGCAGGAGCGCTTGGAACTCGGACGAGCGCGCGTGCCGCGCCGTGCCGAGGGCCGAATCCCCCTCGACGATGAACAGCTCGGATCGCGTGACGTCGTCGGTGCGGCAGTCGATGAGCTTGGCGGGCAGCGTCGAGGACTCGAGGGCGGTCTTGCGGCGCTGCGTCTCCTTGTGCAGGCGCGCCGTCACGCGCGACTTCATCTCGTTGACGACCTTCTCGAGCAGGACCGCGGTCTGGTTGCGGTCCCCGCGCGCCGTGGAGGTGAGCTTGGCGCCGAGTTCCTTCTCGATGACCCTGGAGACGATCTGCCGCACCGGGGCGGTACCGAGGATCTCCTTCGTCTGGCCCTCGAACTGTGGCTCGGCCAGACGCACCGTGAGGACGGCTGTCAGGCCGGCGAGGACGTCGTCCTTCTCGATCTTGTCGTTGCCGGCCTTGAGCTTGCGCGCATTCGCCTCGACGGCCTTGCGGAACACCTTGAGCAGCGCGGCCTCGAATCCGGCCTGGTGCGTCCCGCCCTTGGGCGTGGCGATGATGTTGACGAAGGTCCGCACGGTTGTGTCGTACCCGACCCCCCAGCGGAGCGCGACGTCGACATCGCAGTCGCGCTCGACTTCGGCGATCTGGCTGTGTCCTCGCTCGTCGAGCACGGGGACGGTCTCCTTGAACGTCCCCGAGCCGTGGAGGCGCCACGTTTCGGTGACGGGTGCGTCGATCGCGAGGAAGTCGACGAACTCCGAGATGCCGCCGTCGTGGTGGAACACCTCCTCGTGGGGTCCCGACTCACCCGGGGTGCCCGGCTGCCGACGCTCGTCGCGCACCGTGATGCGAAGGCCCGGCACGAGGAACGAGGTCTGGCGTGCGCGGCCCGCGAGCTCGTCGTAGGAGAACTTCGCGTCGGGGGTGAAGATCTGCCGGTCGGCCCAGTACCGGATGCGCGTCCCCGTCACGCCGCGCTTGGCCTTGCCGACGACGTCGAGCACCGAGTCGTCGACGAACGGCTCGAACTGGGCATCGGGGCTCAGGCGAGAGCCTGTATCGGCGAAGCGGCCCGGTTCGCCGCGCCGGAAGGACATCTTGTAGGTCTTCCCGCCGCGGTCCACGTGGACGTCGAGACGCGCTGACAGCGCATTGACCACCGACGCTCCAACCCCGTGGAGGCCGCCCGAAGCGGTGTACGACCCGCCGCCGAACTTGCCGCCCGCGTGCAGTTTCGTGAACACGACCTCGACACCGGTGAGTCCGGTCTTGGGCTCGACATCGACCGGGATGCCTCGACCGTCGTCGTGAACCTCGACGGAGCCGTCCGGATGGAGGATGACCTTGATGTCGTGCCCGAATCCCGCGAGCGCCTCGTCGACCGAGTTGTCGATGATCTCCCATAGGCAGTGCATGAGACCTCGGGAGTCGGTCGAACCGATGTACATGCCGGGGCGTTTGCGGACAGCCTCGAGGCCTTCGAGGACAGACAGGTGCCTGGCGGTGTATTCAGAGCTCGGGGTCACGCTCGAGAGGCTCCTTATGAGGCAGGGGAAGGCGGGCGGACGACGCGCCCTGTTCATACAGGGTAGCCGCACGCGCAGCAGTTCCCTCTCGCGCCACCCGGAAGGCCCAGCGAATTCGGGGCGAGGGAGGCCTTGCGGGGTGCTTCCCGTTATCGAACATTGATACGCCGCGAGCGAAACGCAACCGTTTTGTGGAAGGTCTAGAGCAGGCCGGGGTGTTAGATGGGTAAGACCACCGTGGAACCGCCCGGTATCTGTGAAGGAGGCCAAGATGACTTCAGCCCTTGCGGACCGCACCCTGACCGCCGTCGACCGCTGCGACCGCTGCGGCGCCCAGGCCTACGTCCGAGTGGTTCTCGAGACGTCCGGCGGCGAGCTCCTGTTCTGTGCCCACCACGCGCGCGCAGTCGAGGGCCGTCTCCGCCCGCTCGCGTCGCACTGGCATGATGAGACGGATCGACTGACCGAGCGCACGGCCGTTCCCGAAGACTGACGCTCGCGCTCCAGCTGCAGAGAGGGCCCGGACGCCTACAAGGCGTCCGGGCCCTCTCTCGTGCTGGGCTCGCCGGAGCGAGCCCAGCGTCTGGCCTTAGTCGAGGTAGTCGCGCAGCACCTGCGAGCGCGACGGGTGGCGGAGCTTCGACATGGTCTTCGACTCTATCTGGCGGATACGCTCGCGCGTTACCCCGTAGACCTTGCCGATCTCGTCCAGTGTCTTCGGCTGGCCGTCGGTCAGGCCGAAGCGCATCGCGACCACACCGGCTTCACGCTCAGAGAGCGTGTCGAGAACCGAGTGCAGCTGCTCCTGCAGGAGCGTGAAGCTCACCGCGTCCGCCGGGACGACCGCCTCGGAGTCCTCGATGAGGTCGCCGAACTCGGAGTCGCCGTCCTCACCGAGCGGTGTGTGCAGCGAGATCGGCTCGCGGCCGTACTTCTGCACCTCGACGACCTTCTCGGGCGTCATGTCGAGCTCCTTGGCGAGCTCTTCCGGCGTGGGTTCGCGCCCGAGGTCCTGCAGCATCTGCCGCTGCACACGGGCGAGCTTGTTGATCACCTCGACCATGTGCACGGGAATGCGGATGGTCCGGGCCTGGTCCGCCATCGCGCGCGTGATGGCCTGACGGATCCACCACGTTGCGTAGGTGGAGAACTTGAAGCCCTTCGTGTAGTCGAACTTCTCGACTGCGCGGATGAGGCCGAGATTGCCTTCCTGGATGAGGTCCAGGAAGAGCATGCCGCGACCCGTGTACCGCTTCGCGAGGGAGACGACCAGTCGGAGGTTCGCCTCGAGCAGGTGGTTCTTGGCCCGCTCGCCGTCGTGCACGATCCGCTCGAGGTCGTGCCGGAACTGGGCGTCGTAGGTCGCACCCTCTTCCTCGAGCTTGTGCTTGGCGAAGAGCCCGGCCTCGATGCGGAGCGCGAGGTCTACCTCCTGCTCCGCGTTCAGCAGGGCCACCTTGCCGATCTGCTTGAGGTAGTCCTTGACGGGATCAGCCGTCGCGCCGGCAGACGTCACCTGCTGGACCGGCGCGTCGTCCTCATCGGCGTCGGAGATGACCATGGCAGCCGAAGTTCCGGGGGCGGTCTTCGCGTCGCCGTCTTCCTCGACGTCGGTCTCGGCCGCGATCTCGTCCTCGCCGGGAGTCACGGCATCAAGATCGGTGGCCTCTGATTCGAGCGCCTCGGTCTCGACGGCGTCCTCGGGGGCATCGCCCTTCGGGGACGTCTTTGTGGGCGCCGCGTCGCTGCTGGCAGACTTCCGCGCAGTCACCTTGGCCTTGGTTGCGGTCGTGCTCTTGGAGCGCGAGCCCGTCGAAGTGCGCCTGGTGGATGCAGCCTTGCGCGCCTCGGTCTCCACCGTGGCCTTCTCAGCTGTTTCCTTCTCCGTGGGGGGCGTCACGATCACCTTCCTGCCGCTGTCCTGGCGCCGCCATGAGGGCAACACCACTATGACCCTGTCAAGTCCGTGCTTCGCGCAGAGCGCGTCCCGGACCGAAGGGTCTTATGTATCAACCCCTCGGCTGCAAGATTCGTTCCCGCCAGTGCGAAATTAACGAGGACGATTCTGGCTTCCAGTGCTCGGACCCGACCGGGTCTGCCGTCCATTGTCGCACGGCCGCGCCCCCGAGGCCGCATTCACTCGCCCAATGGATTACGCCGCCTCGCTGATGCGACGCCATGCCGTCTCAGGACATCGCGCCCAGCCGGCGAGCTCTCCGCCGTCGACCACGCGGACCAGGAGGTCGGCGAAGCGGTAGCCTGGCGCCGCGGCCAGGGCTCGGCGAAGGAATCCCGACGCCTTCGAGCCCCGGCCCCGCGCCCAGAAGATCCAGCCGAGCACGGCGAGCGCGGGTGCCCGCACCTCCGGCTCCTCCCTTTCGACGAGCACCCTCATCATTCGCTCGAGCCGGCCGATTCGCTCCCACAGGGGCCGCTCCCGGGTCCGGCCCAGGATGACCGCGCCGAATTCGAGCGCCGCGTCAACGTCTTCCCCGCCGGCGCCCCCGTCCTCCCATTCCCGGACTCTCACGCCGACTCCGGCGGTGCTCAGACCTCCAGCCAGAGCCGGGAATTTCGCATCTGCAGCGCCCGGCCATGGATCGAGCGCTCCGATGGCGCGGCTCCCCTGCCACGCTGCCGGCCCGCCGAGCGCGGCCGCGACAACCGCTGCGTCTCGGAGTGCAGGGCGGAGGAGGGAGGCGCCGAGCAGTCCCAAGCGGTCGTCGTCAGGCATGCGGGGCGCCGAGAGCGTCTCATCCCACGCTGCGAGCGCAGCGGCGAAGGTCCCGGGATCCCACCACGCCTCGGGGCGCTCTTCACCAGGTCCGCGCCGAGCCACGGCTTCACTGCGTTGGGGGAAGGCACCGGATTCGAAGGAGCTGCCCCGATAGACGAGTTCTGCGCTCACGCGGCTGCCCCTGATTGTCTCGATCGACTGTCCGGGCCACGGGCAGCAGGCCGCCTGCTCGCACAGGAGACTTCGCCACGTGCGTTCGCCGACGAGCCACGCGTCGAGAAGCGGAATCCCGAAGTCCGCCAGGGCGAGCGCTGCCGCCGTCACAGTCGCAGCATGCGGCGGGGCCTCGAGGTCCCGCCATTCCGCTGCCGAATACACCGCCAGCACCGCGCCGTCCGCCAGCGGATCGGTGGCGAGATAGTCGCACAGGGTTGCGGCGAAGCGCGCAAGCTCCGCCGGTTCCAAGACGTCAGGCAGATCGACGCGCACGGAAACCCCCACCGAGCCCGCCCCCACGGTGACTCCCACGAGACTCTCCTGCGGCCACTCTCCGAGGGCGTGGGGGATGTAGCCGAGCAGGTCCTCCGGTTCGCGCACGCATAGCGCGTCGGCGCGGCCGGGCTCGGAAGCGGGAAGGAAGTGGTCGCTGCTCTCGTCCATGCGCCCAGTCTTGAGTGCCCCTCACGCGCTCGACCGACGGATTCAGGGCTATGTGGAGAATCGACGGAAAGATGCGACCACAGTCGGGCTGGGGAGGACCAACCGGCGAAGACCCGACGGGCCTAGCCCTCGACCTCCGCGGTGCGCCGAGAGCGGTACTCTGCCCAGGCTGCTCGGACGGCCACCAGCAAGGGGGCGACGTGGACGCCGTTGGCCGCCAGCTGGCGGCGGACCTTGCGGCGCACCCGAAGGATCATGGAGGCCCCGAAGGCCATGACCAGCAGCTGGACGGCGAGTGCCACCCTGAACGCGCTGAGCGAATAGAGGCCCGCGGGCGAGAGTCCCATCGCGTGCTGGACGTCGAGGAGCCATCCAATGAGGAACATCGTGATGAGGGCCGCGACGAACCCACCGGAGTTGACGATCCCCGTGGCGGTGCCGAGGCGGTGCGACGGATTGAACGTTCTCGCGAAATCGAACCCGATCATCGACGACGGGCCCCCGACCGCCAGCGCCGCGACGAGGATCACGAGCAACCACAGCGGCGCCTGCCCGGGGTACACGAGGACAACGGCCCACACGAGGGCTGTCAGTGCCGTGATGAGCAGCACGAGCGTCGACCGGCGCAGCGGATGGCGCGAAACGAAACGTCCCACAGGCGGCCCTGCGAACAGCGCCACGACGACGAAGAAGGACATGAGCCCGGCAGCCGTGCCCGAATCGTAGCCCTGCCCTGCGACAAGGAAGGGGAAGCCCCAGGCCAATGCGAACACGTTGCCGCTGAACTGGACTGTGAAGTGGCTCCACAGCCCGAGACGTGTCCCCGGCTGGCGCCACGCGGCGGCGAGGACCGCGCGCGTCCCCTCGGGCTGCGTGTGCTCCCGGGGCGCCGTGCCTTCCGGCGCGTTGCGGAGCAGGGCGAGGACAAGGACGACGACGAGGGCCGACATCGAGGCCAGCGAGAGGAAGCCCGTTGTCCAGCCGCGCGCATGCAGGAGGGCGAGGAACGGGATGACGCTCACGAGCTGGCCGAGCATCCCGAGCATGCCGGTGAGCTGCGTGAGGAGGGGGGCCCGTCTGGCGTTGAACCAGAGGGGAACGAGCCGCAGGACGGAAACGAACGTCATCGCGTCGCCCATGCCGACCAGCATGCGCCCGATGATTCCTGTCACGGTGGTCTCGGCCACGGCGATCTGGAGCTGCCCGAGCCCCATGAACACGGCACCGATCGCCACCATGATCCGCGAACCGAACCGGTCGACGAGCATGCCGACGGGGATCTGCAGCGATGCGTACACGACGAGCTGGAGCACCGTGAAGGACGAGAGCACGGCCCCGCCCACATGAAAGCGGGCGGACGCCTCGAGGCCGACGACGCCGAACGACGTCCGCTGCATGACCGCGACGAGGTACGCGAAGACCCCGATCCCCCACACCATCCACGCGCGCCAGCTGTTCACTCCCCCGATCCTAGTCGGCGGGGGCCCCGCCTCCCTTGGATCCGTCGTCGTCGGCGCCAGTGTCCTTCGTCTCTTCCTGGGCGGCAAGGTATGCCTCAACGGCCGCGCCGAGCACTTCGGCGTCCGGCAGTTCACCGCTCATGGCGGCGAGAAGCGAGCGCTGCGGTGCGTCGGCCGAACGCTCGTCGAAGCGCTCCTCGAGACCCTCCACGAGTTCCCGGACGTCGTCCGAGCCGGCGACCTGATCGGCGATCTGCCGCTCGATCTCGCGGTTGGCTTCGCGAAGCCGGTCGGTCGGCAGCATGAGTGAGGCGGCGGCGCCCAGATGCTCGAGACCCGTGACGGCAGAGGCCGGGTACTCGGCCTCGGACAGATAGTGCGGAGTGTGCACGACGAATCCGACCACGCCGCGGCCAGACTCCGCGAGGCGCAGCTCGAGGAGATGGCCGATCGCGGCGGGAACGCTCACGATCGGCTTCCAGCGGGAAATGCCGTCGACGAGATCGGGCCGGTTGCCGTGGACGGTGACTCCGAGCGGACGGGTGTGCGGGACCGGCATGGGGATGGAGTGGGTCCAAAGGACAAGGCGCACGTCCAGCTTCTCGACGAGGTCGACGACGGCACGGGCGAACCGCTCCCATTGGAAGTCGGGCTCCGGGCCGGAAAGAAGAAGGTACGGCTGGCCGAGGCCGTCCACGAGCGCGTAGAGCGCAAGCCGATGGGGGCTGTAGCCCTCGAGGTGGTCCTCCACGAACGTGATCCGCGGACGACGCGCCCGGTAGTCGATGAGAGCATCGACGTCGAATTCTGCGACCGTGCGGGCCGCCCCTTCCCGAAGGAGTTCGGCCGTGATCTGCTCGACGGCGTGGCCTGCGTCGGCAAAGCCCGTGAAGCCCATGAGCATCGGCAGGCCCTTGAGGTCCGGGTCCGCCAGCAGTTCCTGCGCCGCCGCGTAGAGGCCGGCTGGATCCTGAAGGGGTCCCCCCAGGGCATGGTCCATCTGGCTTTCGCTCCTCTCGGTGGTCCTCTACGTGTCAACGGAACACGGCTGTCCATCATTCCACCACCCGCTACGATCGGAAGTCCGGGAGGGACAGCCCTTGGACCGTCAGACGGCCCAGGTCCTCCCGCCGCCCTTCCAGAAGCCTTCCCACAAGAGAAGCCTTCCCACAAGAAACGAGGCCTCCTTCCGTGTTCATCAATGCCGAAGCGTCACTGAGCGCCATCGCACGCGACCTGCGCAAGACCCCCAGCGACGCGGTTGTCATCGGTGTCGCGCAGGGGAGCGACGGCCCGGTCCTCCTCGAAAGCCCCCTGAGCTCGAAGGACGCGGAGGCGATCCAGAGCACCCTCGGGCTGCTGGGGATGAGCGGAGCGGCGGATTCGCTGGTCCGGCTCCCTGGCATTCCGGAGCTTCACACGCAGATCATCGCGCTCGCGGGAATCGGGAAGGTCGACGGCGCCGGGCCCACCCGCGAACAGCTCCGCCGGGCCGCCGGATCAGCGGTGCGTCAGCTCGCGGGACTCGAAAGCGTCGTGCTCGCCTTCCCCGCGCCCACGGTCGCCGAATTCTCGGCCGTTGCCGAGGGCGCCGCCCTCGGCGCCTACTCCTACACGGAACACCGCACCCGGTCGGGCGATGGGGCGAAGCGCAACGTAGCGCGCGCCGTCGTCCTCTCCCCGATCGCGGGAAGCGCGGCCGCCGACGCCGCGCTCAACCGCGCGGCCGTCGTCGCGAAGGCCGTGAACACGACGCGCACCCTCGTCAACATGCCCCCGAGCCAGCTGTATCCGGCGTCGTTCGCCGACGCGGCGAAGGAGCTCGCCAAGGGGACGTCGGTCAAGATCACGGTCTGGGACGAGAAGCGGCTGGAGAAGGACGGGTTCGGGGGCATCCTCGCCGTGGGGCAGGGAAGCACCCGGCTTCCGCGACTCGTCAAGGCCGAATACGTCCCTGCTCAGGCTTCGAAGGCGCCGTCGGTGCACCTCGTGGGCAAGGGGATCACCTTCGACACCGGCGGCATCTCGATCAAGCCCGCAGCCAAGATGGACGAGATGAAGAGCGACATGGCGGGCGCGGCCGCCGTCCTCGCGACCGTTCTGGCGGCGGCGCGCCTCGGGGTCAAGACGAAGGTGACGGCGTGGCTCTGCATCGCGGAGAACATGCCGTCGGGCAGCGCCCAGCGGCCGGCAGACGTCATCGCGATCCGCGGCGGGACCACCGTCGAGGTCCTCAACACCGATGCCGAGGGCCGGCTCGTCATGGCTGACGGCCTCGCCGCGGCGAGCGAGGAGCAGCCTGACGTCATCATCGACATCGCGACGCTCACGGGTGCCGCCCTGATCGCCCTCGGGACGCGCACGGCGGGTCTCATGGGAGACCCGTCGGTGACGGGCGCGCTCAAGGACGCGGCCGACGGCGAGGGCGAGGCCGCGTGGCCCATGCCCCTTCCGGACGAGCTCCGGGCGGGCTTGGACTCCGCTGTCGCCGACATCGCAAACGTGGGCGACCGGCCGGGCGGGATGCTCACCGCCGGCATCTTCCTGCGCGAATTCGTGGGAAGCAACGGCGACGGCTCGCCCATCCCGTGGGCGCATATCGACGTCGCCGGCCCGGCGTTCAACACCGGGGGCGCCTGGGGCTACACGCCCAAGCAGGGCACGGGGGCGATGGTGCGCACCCTCGTCCGCTACGTCGAGGACCTCGGGAACACCGCGTCCTGACTCCCCACCGACGGCACGAGAGGGCGCCCGGCTGCCAGTCGGACGCCCTCTCGCTGTCTGTGACAGGGATCACGTGCCACAACGATCGCGCGCGATTCCGTGCAGTGAGAAGATAACTCCACTGAGCGAAACTGTGCCTTATCCGTGAGCCTTGCCACAAGGTCGGGACAAACGACCCTAGGAAGGTGGAGCATAGTCCGTCGGGGCGATAGGGTTGCCCTGATACCGGGCCTGCCGGCGCACGAGCTGGCGGCACATTGTCACCCATGACGGCTTATCGCCGTCCTTCATGCGAGGGAGCGTCACGTGGCCGACCAGCCAACTGCGCAGGAATTCGACATCTTGGTCCTCGGTGGCGGCAGTGGCGGTTACGCCGCCGCACTGCGCGCCGTCCAGTTCGGCTACAGCGTCGGGCTCGTCGAGAAGAACAAGCTCGGCGGGACGTGCCTCCACAATGGCTGCATCCCCACGAAGGCCCTCCTCCACTCGGCTGAACTCGCGGACCATGCCCGCGACGCGGCCAAGTACGGCGTGAATGTGACGCTCGAGAGCATCGACATGGACGCCGTGAACGCGTACAAGAACGGGATCATCGCCGGCAAGTTCAAGGGCCTGTCCGGGCTCATCAAGGCCAAGGGCATCACGGTCATCGAGGGCGAGGGCCGCCTCACCGGCCCCGACACGGTCACCGTGAACGGCACCGCCTACAAGGGCAAGAACATCATCCTGGCCACCGGGTCCTACTCGCGGTCCCTCCCGGGCCTCGAGATCGGCGGTCGGGTCATCACCTCGGACCAGGCCCTCGAGCTCGACTACGTGCCGAAGTCGGCGATCGTGCTCGGCGGAGGCGTCATCGGCGTCGAATTCGCCTCGGTCTGGAAGTCCTTCGGCGTCGACGTGACGATCGTCGAGGGCCTGCCGTCGCTCGTCCCGAACGAAGACGACGCCATCATCAAGCAGCTTGAGCGGGCGTTCAAGAAGCGGGGCATCAAGTTCAACACCGGCACCTTCTTCCAGGGCGTCGAGCAGGACGAGAATGGCGTCAAGGTCACGCTCGTGGACGGCAAGACGTTCGAGGCCGAGCTGCTGCTCGTCGCCGTCGGCCGCGGCCCGGTGACCGCCAACCTCGGCTACGAGGAGCAGGGCGTCACCATCGACCGCGGCTTCGTCATCACGAATGAGCGCCTCCACACCGGCGTGGGCAACATCTACGCCGTCGGCGACATCGTGCCCGGCGTCCAGCTCGCGCACCGCGGCTTCCAGCAGGGCATCTTCGTAGCCGAGGAGATCGCCGGGCTCAACCCGGTCGTCGTCGAGGACGTCAACATCCCCAAGGTCACGTACTGCGAGCCCGAGATCGCAACGGTGGGGTACACCGAGAAGGGCGCCAAGGCGAAATTCGGGGACGACCAGGTCCAGGTCCAGGAGTACAACCTCGCCGGCAACGGCAAGAGCTCGATCCTCGGCACCTCGGGCATCATCAAAGTCGTGCGGCAGAAGGACGGCCCCGTCGTCGGGGTCCACATGATCGGGTCCCGCATGGGCGAGCAGATCGGCGAGGCGCAGCTGATCGTCAACTGGGAGGCCTACCCCGAGGACGTCGCCCAGTTCATCCACGCCCACCCGACCCAGAACGAGGCCCTCGGCGAGGCTCATCTGGCTCTGGCCGGCAAGCCCCTCCACGGCTGACAGCCTCCGGGCACCGACATCAATCGCACGATTAGAAGCACGAAGGAGCACGGAGACAATGTCTGAATCCGTCAACTTGCCGGCTCTCGGGGAGAGCGTCACTGAAGGCACCGTCACCCGCTGGCTCAAGCAGGTCGGGGACCGCGTCGAGGTTGACGAACCCCTCGTCGAGGTTTCGACGGACAAGGTCGACACGGAGATTCCATCGCCGATCGCCGGCGTGCTCGAGGAGATCCTCGTCGCGGAGGACGAGACGGCCGAGGTCGGCGCTCCCCTTGCACGCATCGGCGACGGGTCGGGCTCCGGCTCGGCACCCGCGGAGGCCGCCCCAGCACAGGAGTCCGCCGCCGAGGCGGCTCCCGCCCCCGCTGCAGAGGCCGCCCAGGCTCCCGCTGCAGAGGCCGCTCCTGTCGAGGAGCCAGCTGAGCCCTCCGTGGACCAGGCCGCTCCCGACGGGCACGAAGTCACGCTTCCCGCCCTCGGCGAAAGCGTCACCGAAGGGACGGTGACTCGGTGGCTCAAGAGTGTCGGCGACGCCGTCGAGGTCGACGAGCCTCTCCTCGAGGTCTCCACGGACAAGGTCGACACCGAGATTCCCTCACCCGTCGCAGGAACGCTGCAGGAGATCCGTGTCAACGAGGACGAGACGGCCGAGGTCGGCGCCGTTCTCGCGATCATCGGCTCCGGAACCGCCGCACAGGCCGCTCCAACCCAGCCAGCGCCGGCTGAGGCATCCACCCAGTCCGCACCGGCTCCCGAGGCAGCTTCTCCCGCAGCGGTCGCCTCCGAGGCGGCACCCGCTCCCGCCGAAGACGAGGACAAGGCGCTCGCCCAAGCTGCCCCGGCCCCGGCGGCTCCTGGGCAGGCTCCTGCCCCCCAGAGCGCGCCGGCACAGCAGGCTCCCCCCGCCCCGGTTGGGGCGTCCAACGGAGCCGAGGCCGGCTACGTCACGCCTCTTGTCCGGAAGCTCGCGAACCAGCAGGGCGTGGACCTCTCGACCGTGAAGGGCACCGGAGTGGGCGGCCGCATCCGCAAGCAGGACGTCGTCGCTGCGGCCGAGGCTCAGAAGGCCGCCCAGCAGGCTGCTTCGCCGGCCCCGGCGCAGACCGGTTCCGCTCCCTCGGCTCCCGCCGCACCGTCGGCCGCTCCGGTCTCGTCGCTCCGGGGCACGACCGAGAAGGCCCCGCGCATCCGTCAGGTCATCGCGCGCCGCATGCGCGAGTCCCTCGACACGTCGACTCAGCTGACGCAGGTGCACGAGATCGACATGACGAGGATCGCCAAGCTCCGTGACCGGGCGAAGGCGAACTTCCAGGCGCAGAACGGCGTCAAGCTGACGTTCCTCCCGTTCATCGCGAAGGCTGTCGCCGAGGCGCTCAAGCAGCACCCGAAGCTGAACGCGGAGTACAACGAGGAGAAGCAGGAGATCACGTACCACAACGCGGAGCACCTTGCGATCGCGGTGGACACCGAGAAGGGCCTCCTCGTTCCCGTCATCAACAACGCAGGGGACCTCAACCTCGCGGGCCTTGCAGGCCGCATCGCCGACGTGGCGTCGAGGACGCGCAGCGGAAAGATCGGACCGGACGAGCTCTCGGGCGGAACCTTCAGCATCACGAACATCGGTTCGGTCGGGGCGCTCTTCGACACCCCGATCATCAATCAGCCGCAGGTTGCGATCCTCGGCACGGGTGCGATCGTCAAGCGCCCGTGGGTGACCCAGAACGCCGAGGGCGACGACGTCATCTCGATCCGCTCGATGATGTACCTCTCGCTGACCTACGACCACCGCCTCGTCGACGGCGCGGACGCGGGACGCTTCCTGCAGACGCTCCGGGCGCGCCTCGAGGCTGGCGCGTTCGAGGCCGACCTCGGCCTCTGACCGACCGGCCTCTCACGGCCCACACTGCGGCCCGGATTCCCCCGCGGGGTCCGGGCCGCAGCCTTTCCATTCGTTATCCACTTGGAATCCTCGGGGTTCCGTATCGGGAGGGGCGGCCAGTGGGCCGACACTAGAATCGAGAGCATGACTGTCGTCCTGAGCATTTTCGTCTTCCTCCACATCGTCGGCGCTGCCATGATCGTGGGACCGTGGATCGCGAATATGAAGAAGCCGACGGTAGGCGCCCGCCAGTTCGATGGCGCCATGACCCAGCTCGTCACCGGGATCATCCTCGTCGGCCTGATCACGGTGCTCTCCAAGCAGGCAGACTCGAACGTCGCCTCTCCCGACTACGTCAAGCTCACGGTCAAGTTCATCATCGCCGTGGTAGTGGGCGCGCTCGCCTTCGTCGGGAACCGCCGCCGGAAGGCCGGCGACCCGGTCGCCCCGGGGCTGGCCCACGCCGTCGGCGGCCTCGCCCTCCTCAACATCGCGATCGCGACGATCTGGCCCTGACCGTCCAAGAGGCACCTCACGCCCCGCCCGCGTCATCCGAACGCGAGCGGGGCGTCTTTGTGCCTACGATGGCCGGGCCAGTCCACTCATTCCGGCCCTCGGCGGCCGGCGCAGCAGTCCACAGGACCCAACGAAGGAGCGAAGCATGGCTACCATCCGCACCGCCCACACCGTCTGGAACGGAACCCTCATGGAGGGCTCCGGCCGGACGACTCTGGACACGTCAGGGCTCGGCACGTACGACGTGACCTGGAAGGCGCGCAGCGCCGATGCCAACGGCAAGACGAGCCCGGAAGAGCTCATCGCCGCCGCCCACTCCGCGTGCTTCTCGATGGCGTTCAGCAATGGGCTTGCAGAGGCCGGGTACACGGCGGACGAGATCAACACCCGAGCCGAGGTCGACTTCGTCCCCGGCAAGGGCATCACGACGAGCAAGCTGACCGTCTCGGCAAGGGTGCCGAATCTCTCCCAGGACGAGTTCGAGAAGATCGCCGACGGCGCAAAGAAGGGCTGTCCGGTCAGCCAGGCTCTGGCCGGGATCGAGATCACCCTCGACGCGAAGCTCGAGTCCTGATCCCAAGCCATTGAAGAGGGGGACCCCGTCGGCGCACTTGACGCAGACGGGGTCCCCCCGTTCGTTCAGCCTTCGTAGGCCAGCGCCGCTCCCGCCACGGTCAGCGCCTGGGGGCGCGGCGGCAGCGCTCCGGGACGGACCGAGCGATAGCCCGTTCGCGCCGGCGGCCGCTCCGTCGGGATCTCCATGAGCATCTCCTTGAGCACGCCGATGCCCTGCTCGAGTTGCGGGTCGACGCCGGCAGCATAGGCGTGTGGCGGAAAGGTGACCTCGATGTCCGGCTCGACGCCCCGGTTTTCGACCCCCCACCCCACTCCGCCGCCGAACCAGGTCGCGTAGCGAGGCTGGGTCACGGCCGTGCCGTCGGCGAGCCGGAAACGATTGTCGATCCCGACCACGCCGCCCCAGGTCCGGGTGCCGATGACAGGGCCGATGCCGCGAAGCTTGCCCACCTGGGTGACGATGTCGCCGTCCGAGCCCGCGAATTCATCCGCGAGGATGACGACGGGACCCCGTGGGGCGTGGCGCGGGTAGGTTCGCGGCTGCTCTCCACGAGGCATGGTCCAGCCGGTCACGCGGCGCCCGATCAGCTCGGCCACGAGCTGGGACGTGTGGCCGCCGCGATTGCGGCGGATATCGACGACGAGAGCGTCGAGCGCCGTCTCGGTGTCGAGGTCGCGGTGCAGCTGCGCCCATCCGCGTGCACCCATGTCAGGCACGTGAAGGTACCCGAACCGGCCCTCGGACGCTTCTCGGACCAGCCGGCGGTTTGCCTGCACCCAGTCCTGGTACCGCAGTCGCTCCTCGTCCTTGAGGGGCACGACGGCGATACGCCGCCGTTGGCCTTCGTGCTCGCCGTGCCCGGAGCCGTTGAGCATCGTGAGCTCCACGGTCTTGCCCGCGGCGCCCACCAGCGCCATGGCGGGCCCGAACTCCGCCGTGAGGGGGACGCCGTCGACCGCGAGGAGCCGATCCCCGGGGCGCACATCGGCACCGGGCGCCGCGAGAGGGGACGTCGCAAGCGGGTCGGACGATTCGCTCGCGAGGACTCGGCGCACCGTCCAGCCGTCGTCGTAGTCGAACTCACCGCCCAGACGGCCCTGGCCACCGGCACCGGGCTCTGTCGCGAGGCTCGGAGTCACATAGGCGTGGGAGGTCCCGAGTTCCCCCTGCATCTCCCACAGCAGATCGACGAGATCGTCGTGGGAGCCGAGGCGCTCGACGAGGGGCTCGTACTGCGAGCGCACCTCTGCCCAGTCGAGCCCCGCCATATCGGCGGTCCAGAAGAAGTCCCGCTGGAGCCGCCACGCCTCCGCGAACCCCTGCCGCCACACGGCGACCGGGTCGAGGCGCACGCGGATCCGGTCCAGTTCGACCCGGACGTGCTCTGGCGAGCCCTCCTCGACCTTCGCGGCACTCGGCACCGAGCTGACCCGGCGGTCGCTGACATAGACGACCTTCGAACCATCCCCGCTCAGCCGATAGGTGTCGAGTGCGGCCACGATGCTCGTGGTGCGACCGTCCGCGAGGTCCACGCGCTCGAGCGTGGGCTGAGGGTCCTTGTCCCCGGGCTTCGCCTTTCCGTCTCCCGTCGCGCCGGAAAGGTCATGGGAGAGCCACAGGAGGGCCCCGGGCGCCGCTGTGAGCCGGGAGTAGTTGCCCTGCCGGACGGGCAGGGCAACAACGCGATGCGCAAGGCCCTCAAGGTCGACCCTCGTCGGGGCCGATGCGGATGCCTCGCCGTCCCCTTTCGCGGTCTGGCCATCGAAACCGGCGACCTGGGGTCCGAAGGGAGCGGCCGTCGTTGCCGCGAGCGGCACGATGTAGGGCTTGATCGGGCTCGGGAACGCGAGGTCGAACGAGTGTCCGTCGTACACCGGGTCGAAGCTGCGTCCCGACAGGAACGCGAGGTACTTCCCGTCGGGCGTGAATGCGGGCCACGCGTCCCAGAACCGGCCGTCCGTCACGTCGGCGACGGCGCCGGAGGAGATGTTCGCGATGCGCAGCTTCGAGCGCGATCCAAAGGCCGTCACAGGCTCGCTCCACGCGAGCCACCGCGAATCGGGGCTCCACGCAAGCTGCTCGATGGTCCCCTCCTCCACTGTCGAAAGCGTGCGGGCGGACTTCGATTCGAGGTCGACGAGGTGGATCTCGCCGAAGGCCGTGCCGAGCGCGATGTGGCGGCCATCGGGGCTCGGGAGGAGTTGGGCGATGCGGCCGGGGGTCGGCAGATCGAGCCGCACGGGGGCAGCTGCGGAGGTTTCCGCAGTTCCTCGCCCACCCCGGGTCGGCACGACGTAGGAACGCTGTTCCACCCGGTCAATCGGAGCCTGCGGCAGGGCGGAGCCGGGCCCGGCGCCGACGGGCACGGGGGCGGGCACGGCGCTTCCCGCTTCCTCGGTCGGCGCGTCCCCGGCCTCAGGCGAGAGGGGGGTGCTCCGAGCCGATGCTCCGTCCGCTCCGTGGCAGTCCGCGGCATCCCGAAGATCCCTGACGAACAGCGCCTCCTCGCCCGCGTGGTCGGCGATGTACGCGACCCGGTCCCCGCCGACGGGACGGGCGAGACGCGCACGGACGCCAGGTGCCGCCTCGACGACGCGCGAGGGGCCGTCCCGGTGGGTGAGCCAGTGCACGGTGCCGTGGGCTTCGACAACGCTCGCATCGCCGTCGTGCGTTGGCACCACCTCGCCGAGGTGACGTCCGACGGCGAGCGGCACGGGGCGACGCGAGGTCGAGGCTGAGCCCAGGCTCACCTCGAGCTGGCGCGGTGCCGCCTCGAGGCTGTCGAGGAGCCACAGGCCGCCGGCCGACTCCACGATGATCCGCGATCCGTCCGAACTGGCGTGGCGCGCGTAGAAGCGATCGAAGTCCGTGTGGCGGCGCAGGTCGGAACCGTCACGCTCGACGGAATACACGTTGCCGTAGCCCTCGTGGTCCGAGAGGAACGCGATCCGCCCCCCGATCCATGCCGGATCGCACATATTGCCCTCGAGCTCAGGGGCCAGGCGGCGGAACTCGCCGCCGCCGTCGACGTCGATCCAGAGCTTGCCGATCGCGCCCCCGCGGTAGCGTTTCCACGCCGCGGGCTCGCGGGAGAGGACACTTCCGACGACGACGGGCCGCTCGTCTCCGACGGACGGCCCGAAGGCCACGGAGTCGACGGGGCCGAAGGGGAGCTCTTCGAGCCACCCGCCCCCGACGGGGACCGCGTAGGCGTGGGTGTGGCGTGCATCGGGCTGGTTGTGAGCGCTGGTCACAATGACTCGGCCCCGCGGGTCGAAGCCCTTGACTCGGGTGGACTGGTGACCGAAATACGTGAGCTGGTGAAAGCCTCCGCCGTCGACGTCCGCAGCAACAGCCTCTGGCGCGTTCCCCTGGACCACGCTCCAGACCACCTTCGCGCCGTCTGGGGTGAAGCGCGGGTTGCGGGCCGGGAGCTGAAGCGCCGAGATCCGCCAGGCCCGGCCGCCTGAGACCGGGGCAAGCCACACGTCGTCCTCGGCCACGAACGCAACGAGGTCGCCGTGCACATGGGGGTACCGAAAGTAGCTGGAGGCTGTCATCCTCCGATCATAGGCAGGGCGGCTGGGAGCACCCGGGACACCTGCCAGCCCAGATCGCGCCGTTCGAGGACGATCCGCAGCCATTGGTCCTTCGCCTCACCGGGTCTGGCCAGCTCGCTGCCGTCGCTCCCCCGCACCGCGAAAGCCGAGGTCACCACGTGCACACGGACGACGGCGGTCCTGCCGCTGGCCCCCGTGGTGGCGCCTGTCTCGGCGTCTCCTGGCCCTGCGAGTTCTGCCGAGAGGACCCGAGAGGCGAACCCCTCAAGCCGCTGCCCCCTTGCATCGAGGTCGTCTGCGAGCCTGCGGTCGGCCAGGTCCGCCTCGGCTCCCGCGACGTTGACCCGCGCGAGCAGTTCGCGGTCCACGCGAGACACGGCGAGCGCCCTGATCTCGGCGAGCGCCTGGACCGCCTGCACAGGGTCGTCGGACTCCGCCGCTCGCCTCAGCGGGTCGGGCACTGTCGACCAGCCTGTCGGCGCCCCAGAATCCGCCGGAGCCCCAGCCGCCGGAGGCCCAGATCCCGGGGTCGCGTCGCGGGGGATATTCCCCGCTGCGAGGCCGACCATCCCAGCGAGGGCTGCCGCAACTGCTGCCGTTCCGGCGAAAGCGGCCCATCGGGCCCTTCCGAGCCAGCGCCGCGGCGAGCGCGGCGCACCCGCGCGGCGTCGACGGGGCGGCCCCTTCTGCAGCCGCGTGACCAGTTCGGGGAGAACCTCGGCGTCGACCGCCGGGGCGAGGTCGACCGGCTCGGGCCGATGACTTCGCAGGACGGCGCGTGCGAACTCGGCCGCCGTCGGACGCCCTCTGGGATCCTCCGCGAGCGCCGCCTCGACGGCCGCAGAGAGCTCGAGGGGGATCCCGGGGGCGAGCAGGCTGAGCGGCGGCCGCGCCCGCCTGGGTCCAGGTGGCGAGCCCACAAGGCAGAACCAGGCGACGGCACCGAGTCCGTAGACGTCGGCAGCAGGGCGCACCGGCGAGACGCCCTCGGTGAACGAGACGCCCTCGGCGAAAGGGTCGAAGAACCCGTCGGTACCTCTCATGGTCCCCGCCTCATCGCCTACGTGACGTGCCTCGCCGAGATCGGCGAGCAGCGGCCGCCCTTCCGATGTGAACAGGATGTTCCCGGGCGCAATGTCGAGGTGCGCCGCTCCCTGGGCGTGCAGGGAGGCCGCGGCCTGGGCGATGGGACCGACAGTCGTGACCGTCTCCCCCGGCGTGAGCCGGCCCCGCGCAGCTACAAGGCGCGCGAGGGAGCCAGCCGCCGCGTACTCCATCAGGAGCACCGGCGCGCCTGAGGCTGCATCCGTCGCGGAGGCAAGGCAGGCCAGCACGTGCGGATGCGGGGTGGCGCGCCTGCGGAGCTCGCGCCGGTGGGGATGCGCCGCCGATCCTCGGCGTCCGGCACCGGCTCGGAGCACCTTAGCCGCCCGGAGGCACCCGCTCGACTGCTCCCGGACGAGCCAGACGTCGCCTGTGCTTCCGCGCCCGAGGAAGCGGACGACGTCGTACCCGTGGACCGCTGGTTCGGTGGGTTCCATGCACCCCTGTCTACCGCAGATCTACGCCGAGCGTCGGAAGTTATCCACAGGCTGGAGTCCCCCATGTGAGTCATCTCATGGCAGCGCCCGCCCTCAGGGGGATTAAGCTTGTCCGCATGACTCTTGCGTTCACCCGGCTGGGGTTTGCGCCCGACTACGTCGACTACACCGCGGGACTCGCGGCACAGCGTCAGCTCCACGACGAGGTGGCAGCGGGAAACGCCCCCAGCACCGTCCTTCTACTCGAGCACGCCGCCGTGTATACGGCCGGCAAGCGGACCGAGGAGCACGAGAGGCCGCTCGACGGCACTCCGGTGGTCCCCGTGGACCGCGGCGGGAAGCTCACGTGGCACGGGCCCGGGCAGCTCGTCGGCTATCCGATCGTTCGGCTCAAAGAGCCACGAGGCGTCCGTGCCTATGTCGAACTGCTCGAAGACGTCATGATCGCCGTGATCTCCGAGTACGGGATCGAGGCCGAACACGTCGACGGCCGCTCCGGGGTCTGGGTGCGCGCCGACGATCGGGCCGGCGATCGCAAGATCGCGGCCATCGGCATCAGCGTGCACGACGGCATCACGGGCCACGGCTTCGCCATCAACTGCAGCAACAGCCTCGACCCCTACGAGCAGATCATCGCCTGCGGCATCACCGACGCCGGCACGACGACCATCTCCGCCGAGATCGGCCGCGAGGTCGGGCCATTGGACATCGCCGACAGAATCACCGAAGAACTGGCCCGCCGGGCAGACGAATTCGTCGCGGACGAGCCAACCACCGAGGACTCTTCCTCTTCCGCCCAGACTGAAGGAGCACTCCTGTGACGCTCGCACCCGAGGGACGCCGGATGCTGCGCATC
>NZ_DAIUJO010000047.1:0-28567 GCF_036848755.1 Sinomonas sp.
AAGCGGTAGTCCTCGATGGCGACGATCGCGTTGCGCATGTTCATCGACATCTGGCCCAGCGGCACGTCCGTCCTGTTCTCGGTGAACAGGGTGGCTATCAGGGACCCGTCGTCAGCCAGGACCCGGGTCACCTGTGCCGGCGGGGCGACCTTCAAGTCGCTCGGAAGGCTGTCGAAGAACTGCACCGACCCGTTCGCCGCCGCCGCCGTCGCAGCGACAGCCGGCCCCATGAGGCCAGCCACGAGGGCCCCGCAGAAGACGCTGACGCAAAGGAAGGCGAGCACCTTCCCCAGCACTGCGCTCGTTCTGACGAATCGAGCCTTCGCTGTCCCGGAGGAGACTTCTCTGGCTCGCATGGTTGGACATCCTTCCTCAGATGGGGCGGGTACACGCCACGGGCAGCCTACAGGGACGATCCTCCCCAGCCGCGTCTAAGGGATTTCTAAGAATCTCCGACCGGTCACTCTTCGTCGCCCGGTCACGGCTGCTCTCGGCGGCCCCGCAGAAGCGGGAACATGAACCCCAGCGCGAGTACCTGGGTCGCGACGGTGAAGACGACGACCGCGGGGATCGAGGCTTGGTAGAGCGCTCCGATGATGGTCGAGCCGGCGAGCCAGGCGAGGCCGTAGATCGCTGTGAAGGTCCCGTAGGCCGTGCCCCGGTGGGCGGCGGGGACCAGATCGGCGACGGCGGCGCGGAGCGTGGATTCGTGCATGCCCGTGGCCGCTCCCCACACTGCCGCACCAATCCAGACGAGCGCGGGGTCCGTGCTGAAGGACAGGAAGGGCACCGCGGCCCCGAGAGGGAGCGCAACAAGGAGTCCGCTCAGGCCAAGCCTGTCGTAGAGGGCTCCTGAAGCGAGCGCGGCAAGGGCCGCGGCTCCCATCGCGACGGCGTAGGCCACGGGGATGAGGGGTTCGGGAAGCACCTTGCGGACCTCGAGGTGGTAAGAGATCACGGCGAAGGTCGCAAATCCGAGCATCGAGGTCGCCGTGAAGGCGCTGTACCACCAGAACCTGCGGGGTAGCGCCCTCGCTCTCGTAGGCGCCCCACTGGGCTGTACCCCACTGGGCTGTGCAGCCCTGGGCTGTACCGGATGCTCTGCCCGGTCGCGACCGTAGCGCTCTGGAGCGGGCACGGCACGCCGCACCCAAACGACCGCGAGCAGTGCGAGCACACCCGGAATGGCAAGGATCCCGAAGCCGGCTTGGTACCCCGAGACTGCCACCATCAGTGCAACCAGCAGGGGGCCGACGAAGGCACCCGACTGGTCCAAGGCCTCATGGACGGCGAACGCCTTCCCCTGGCCCATGACGGTGCCCGCATGAGAAAGCATCGTGTCACGGGCAGGAGTCCGCACCGCCTTGCCGAACCTCTCGGCGACCACGAGCACTGAGGCCTGCCACAGGGTCTGTGCGAACGCCAGAACGGGCACTGCCACGATGGTCAGCACGTACCCCGCAATGGTCAGCGGCCAGTAGCGGCGGGTGCGATCCGCGAGCGGCCCGGTGCCCAGCCGCAGCACGAGCGAGACGGCTTCGCCGAAGCCCGTGACGAAGCCGACCAGTGCCCCAGAGGCCCCCAGGGTCGCCAAGAATGGGCCCGTGATCGAGCGTGCCCCCTCGTACACGACGTCGGCGAGCATGCTCACGATCCCGAACGCGAGCACGAAGCCCACCGGGCCGAGCCGATTCGAGCGCTCGGTCAGGGGCTGTTCCTGTGATGCCAAGGGGTCGCCTTTCCCAGGGTGGTACCGAAGACGGGCAGGACCAGGCCCACGGAGAAGAGCCTAACCCCGCGCCGCCCACCGCATCCTCAGCAGCTCCTCGAGTTCCTGTTGCTCCAGGTCGCGGTGGGCCTCGAGCAGTTCGCGCTCCAGACGGGGAATGCGGCGCTTCTCGAGCACTCGCTGCCTGCGACGGCTACTCGCGAGCTCGGCGGCGAGAAGGAGCACGGCGCGGTCCGCAGCGGCGCTCGCCGCCGCGGCGGCGAGTGCGTCGCGGTGCGCTACGGCGCACTCGCGCAGAGCCCAGCTGCCGCCGCTCGGCTCGAGGTCAGGCAGGGCGCATTTCGCCAAGGTCGGGCGGGCGGTGCCGAGCGTGGCCCCCCAGACGACGTCGAGCACCGCCGGCCCGGAAGCGCCCGCCTCCGCGAGGCGATCCGCGCCGTCGAGCGCCTCAGCACGATGAAGCCACCTGAGCGCGTCCTCAGCCCGCTTCCGCCATTCCTCGGCGGCACGCCCGGCCTCAAGCTCGTACCGCGCCAGCTCCTCGGCGAGAATCCGCTGCTTCCGATCTAGCATGCGGGCTCCGGCGCGGGCGGCAGCGAGCCGACGTTCGGTGGCGACGATCGCGGCACGCCCTGCAATCTTCATGGCCGCGCGTGGTTCTCGGGCAGGTAGCGCTCGACGAGCGCCTGCGGAATCATGCTCAGCTCCCGCCGAGGCAGGCTACCGAGGGCCTTCCAAACCCGGTCCAGGGTGTCACCGATCCCCCGTGACTCTGAGCGTCCTTGGCTCAGGAGCCCCTGTTCGAGGAGCCCCCGGTAGGCGAGGTAGCTCTGGTCGGTCTCGCTCATCGCCGCCGTGCCAACGAGCTCGGCGAGCTCCGCCGTCTGCCGCGCACGCGCGAGGGCGGAGAGCGCCTGCGCCGAAATGTGGAGGTGATCCTCGCGGGTGCGGCCCTCCCCTGCCCCGCTGCGCATGAGGCGCGAGAGTGAAGACAGGACGTCGACGGGCGGATAGATCCCCCGGGCGGCGACCTCGGCAGAGAGCACGATCTGACCCTCGGTGATGTAGCCCGTGAGGTCCGGCACCGGATGGGTGATGTCGCCCGCCGGCATGGTGAGCACGGGCATGATGGTGACCGAGCCGTCACGGCCCCGCACGCGCCCGCACCGTTCGTAGATGCTGGCCAGATCGCTGTACAGGTAGCCGGGGTACCCGCGTCGGGCCGGGATCTCTCCCCGTGCGGCGGCCACCTCGCGGACGGCCTCGGCGTAGCTCGTCATGTCGGACATGATGACGAGCACGTCGATGCCCTCCTCGTACGCCAGGTGCTCGGCCACGGTGAGTGCGATTCGCGGGGTGATGATCCGTTCTATGACCGGGTCGTCGGCCGCGTTGAGGAACAGCACGAGCTCCGACGCGGAAGATCGTTCCTCGAGCCGGTCCCTGACGAAGGCAATGTCCGCATGGGTCAACCCCATGGCGGCGAACACGACGAGGAAGGAGTTCCCCGAGGAAGTCGCCTGGGCGGCGATCTGTGTGGCCAGGTCCAGATGCGCGAGACCCGGTACGGAAAAGATCGGGAGCTTCTGGCCTTTGACGACCGTCATGAGAGCGTCGACCGCCGAGACCCCCGTGATCACGGGCTCTTCGGGCGGCTCGCGATGGACGGGGTTCAGCGGCCAGCCGTTGATCGGCCTGACGGCCGTTCCCGTGATGGGGGGCCCCGAGTCCAGCGGGGCTCCGCGCCCGTTGCACGCGCGCCCGAGCCATCCGCGGCCGACGGCGATGTGCAGCGGCCTGCCCTCGAATCGCACCTCGAGTCCGCCCAGGGCGAGCCCGTCGGTCGGTTCGAGGACCTGCAGAGTGGCCAGATCGCCCTCGACTTCGAGGACCAGACCGTGCCGCACTGCGCCGTCGGGCGATTCGATGTCAGCAAACTCGTCCCAGCCCACGCCCTCGGCGCCCCCTACCACGAGCAACGGCCCACGCAGCTCGCGGACGTCGGTATGGGCCACGGAAGGTCTCTGGTCCTGGCCTTCGACGACGGTCCGTGGCTGGCTGCTCACGCGAGCTCCGCGAGCTGACGCAGCAAAGTCTCCCGTCGGGCGGCGACGCCAGCGGCGTCGCCGGAGGCCGTCTCCTCTGCGGCACGGAGCATGAGGCTGTAATCGGCCTGCTCGATGGTCGCCGGAGGGACGCCGCGGTCGATCAGCCCGTGGCATGCGTCGACGACGGCGAGCGCGAGTCCGAGCAGGGCGACGCCCTTCTCGATCGAGCAGAAGCCGTCGTTCGGGCTGAGGGCGTTCTGCCGGAGGACTCCGTCCCGCACGAGCCGTCCTCCGAGCATCATCACTCGTTCGTGGCCCGGCAGCGAGGTGGTTCCGATGACTTCGGCGAGGGCGGCGAGACGGTCCGCCTCGCTCAGGAGCACCGAGGCCCTGAGCCTTTGACTTGCCCATGCCTCGTTGCCGTTCGCACTGTGCCACGCTGCGACAGCCTCGAGATCGCGTGTGAACGAGCCGGACCAGCTCACGGCGGGATAGTGCCGCGCGTAGGCGAGGTCGCGGTCGAGGAGCCAGAGCGAGCGCACGAAGCGTTGGGTGTCCGTCGTCACGGGTTCGGTCATGTCCCCGCCCGGGGGCGAGACCGCGCCCACGACCGTCACCGAGCCGCCCTCCCCGCCGAGTGTCACGACCCGTCCCGCGCGCTCGTAGAAGGCGGCCAGGTTCGAGGCGAGGCTCGCGGGATACCCTTCCTCGGCCGGAAGCTCGCCGTTGCGGTTCGCGAACTCGCGCAGGGCCTCGGCCCACCGCGATGTCGAGTCCGCAATGACGAGCGCGTCGTACCCCATGTCCCTGAAGTACTCCGCCACCGTGAGCCCGGTGTACACGCTGGCTTCACGGGCCATCATCGGCATGTTCGAGGTGTTCGCGATGATGACTGTCCGGTCGATGAGGCGCCCCCCGGTGCGGGCGTCTTCGAGTTCCGACAGCGACCCGAGGACGTCAGCCATTTCGTTGCCGCGCTCGCCGCAGCCCACGTAGACGATCACATCGGCTGAACTCCATTTCGCGATCTGCTGCAGGAGGAGCGTCTTGCCCGTGCCGAAGCCGCCGGGAACGGCCGCCGCTGCGCCGAGGGGCAGGGGGAACATGAGATCGAGCACGCGTTGGCCGGTGTGGAGGGGGACGATGTCGCTCGTCCTCCGGCGGAAGGGGCGCGGGCGGCGGATGGGCCATCTCTCGGCGAGAGTCACGTCGCGGTCCCCGATGCGCGCAACGGGGTCGGCGAGGCGCACGCGAGCAGACCGGGCGATCCAGGTGACCTCGCCAGCCGTCCCCGGCGGGACGAGCACCCTGTGCTCGAGCGAGCCCGAACCCGTCACGGTGCCAAGGAGGTCCCCCGGGGAGACGCTCGCCCCGGCTGCCGCTCGGGGCAGGAACTCCCATGCCCTCGACGTGGGTGCCGTCCCGGCGTCTGCGCCCCGTTCCGCGGTGAGCCAGAGGGGCTCGGAGGAGAGCGGTCGGAGCAGACCGTCGAAGACGCCGCCCAGGAGGCCGGGGCCCAGAAGGCCCGCGAGAGGGCGCCCGGTCCCCTCGGCCCGGTCCCCGCAGGCGAGCCCGCCGGTGTACTCGTAGGCCTGCACCGTGGCGCGCGTCCCCGTCACGGAGATCGTCTCGCCGCTGATGGCCTGGGGCCCGAGCCGCACGAGTTCGAGGATGGCCAGGCCTTCCAATCCCTCCACCTCGACGAGGGGGCCATTGACGCGTGCGATCCGGCCGATCTTCCCGGCCGGGGTTCCGTCGCTCAGTCGGTCCACAGACGGGACACCTCCTCTGGCGTGCGCGCGGCCTCCCGGAGTGCGAGGGTGGGCAGAGACAAGTCCAGACGTCGGGTGCCCGCGACCGCGACGACGCCCCCCTCGGGGCTCTCCCGCAGCTCGGCTTCGGGACCGAGCAACTCGTGGGCCTGCGCCGTCAGCCTCTCCAGGAGGACCTCGTACCGGGGATCCTTCCGGCTCTCCGCGGCAGCCACGCGGAGTCGGCGGACGAGTTCGAGCCGCACGGCCTCCTGGGCTGCGAGCACCCGCTCGCGGGCCGCCCGGCGGCTCCGGGAGGAACGGGATCGTGCATCTGCTCTCGCGTCCGCCTGCCCTTGGGCCGTGGCCTCACCCGCGATGCGGCGCGCTTCGGCGTCCGCGTCCGCCCGCAACGAGGCCGCCCGGCGTCGTGCGTCCTCGAGAATCTGCTCGGCGCGTCGTCCGGCGCCCGACGCAAGCGCATCCCGGAGCGGTGCGAGCGCGGCTTCTGCGGGGCCGCTCAGGCCGCTCACCGGGGAAGCACCGCCACAAGCGGCCCGGCGGCCGCTTCACGCACACCCGCCACTGCGTCCGCGGCGCGGCTCGTCAGGATCACGAGTCCGGTGTCCGGGGGAAGCCCCGACCACAGCCGCCGGACCTCGGCCGGATCCTCCGCCGAGAGGACCCGAACCCCGGCCAGGGCGAAGCCGGCAAGGGTGGAGGCCTCACCGAGGGCGACGACGGCGGACGGCATGCGCCTAGGCCTTTCCGATCAGGATGATCGCCACGACCAGCCCATAGATGGCGATCCCCTCGGCCAGCCCGACGACGACCATCGCGCGCCCGAACATCTCGGGCCTCTCACTCATCGCGGCCAGCGCCGCGGAGCCGGTATACGCGACGGCGATCGCCGCACCGATCGACGAACCGGCGACGGCGATGGCCGCGGCGATGAGCGCCGAGCCGCCGGCTCCCGCCGTCGTCGTGGTACTCCCCGCGGCCTGGGCAGACGGCGCGAAGGCGGTCACGAGGACCGCCGTGACCGCAACCGCCGCACTGCCTGCGAGCAGGAAGCCGAGGGCCCGCTTCCGCCAGCGTCGCATCGCCAGGGCCGCGCCTGTGGCGACGGTGAGCGCGAGAGGTGCCACGATGATCCACACCATCAGCCGACCTGCCTTCCCGATGGGACACTCGCATCCACTGTCACAGCCGGATCCTCTCCGGGGGAAGCCAGGAGAGGCACCCATTCCACGAACGGGCGCCCCTCGGACTGGAAGATCCGGGAGAACAGCTCGTAGTACTCGAGCCGGAGGGCCTGCACGCCCGCGACGAGCGCCTCGAGGGCGAAGCTGACCGCATTGCCGACAAGGAACAGGAGCACCGCGCCGGCCGATCTCGCGTCCGGGTGCCACAGCGCGACCGTCCCGTCCCAGACCACGGCGCCGAGGGCCGCGTGGGTGAGGCCGAACGCGGCGAGGCGGGCGAAGGAGACGAGATTGGAGCCGAGTCGCACGACCGAGTCGACGACCTCGATGCTCGCCTCCACAGCTCCTTCCGCGCCGCCCCCGGCAGCCGCGAAGAGTCCCGTGAAGATCAGGGCCAGCGCTGCGCCCGCTACGACTGCGCCGCTCGTCGTGATCGGCGCTGAACCGGCGACGACGCCCCACGCGAGCAGCCCGATCGCGGTGAAGAGCAGCGAACCGGCCAGTCCGGTCCGCGAGTAGAGCGCCTGGGCCCACCCGCCTTCGCGGACGCGATTGATGGTCCCGATCGCGTAGGCGCCGGCCAGCAGGACGCCGCCGACCGCGATGGCGGTCAGCAGGAGCGGCACCGGGCTGGACAGGGGTTCGAGCCACAGCACGGGTACGAGGCCCGTGGGCCCGAACGCCTCCCCGTAGAGGAGTCCGAAGACCATGGCCGCAGCGCCCGCCCCGGTCACGAAGGACCACATCTTCCTGACCCCGGCGAAGAGGCGGATCCTGCCCGAGCGCATCACGAGGCCCGCCAGCACGAGGACGAGGCCGTGGCCGACGTCGCCGAACATCATGCCGAACATGACGACGTAGGCGACCGCCGTCAGCCGCGACGGGTCGACGTCCTCGTAGGGCACGGTGCCGTAGGTGTCAACGAGGGTGCGGGCCGCCGAGGCCTCTCCACGTGAGCTCAGGAGGGTCGGCGGCACCTTGCCGCGGGGTCGGGGCAAGGGCACGACGGCGGCGCCCTGCACTGCCACTGCCTCCTGCAGGACGCGAAGGCGGCGTGCCGGGGTCCAGGCCACGAGCCCGGCGAGCGGTCCCGAATGCACGGCCGCGCCCACGGCTCGCTCGAGTTCGGCCTCGTCCCGGCCTTGTCCGAAGGGCCCTGGTGTGTAGGGAAGGTCGAGTTCGACGAGCCCGCAGCGGGCTACGTCCCGGAGGACGTCCGGGAACCGCTCATCCATCGAGACCAGGCCGATGCGCTGCATGCGCAGCGGCGTCAGCTCCTCACGCCACGACATCGAGCACCTCGCCCCCGAGCCCTCCACCGGCCGCCGAAGCGAGCGCCGCCCGGACCCGCCACGCGTCCGAGGCCAGGACGGCGACGCCGCCCAGAACGCTCAGGGGGCCGGGCCGCGGCGAACGGACCCACGAAAGAGCATCCTCCTCGACTTGTCGGCGCAGCCGGGCCTCGACCCGCCACACGTCTTCCGTGCGGTGGACCCCGCTGAGAAGTCGGCGAGCGGCTGGCGGCAGAGCCGAGCGGAGCTCTTCGAGCGTTCCGGCGGCCTCCCAGCTGCTGCCGATCAGGCGCGAGGCCGCCTCCCGGAGGGCGGGAGGCGGGGCCCCCCCGCCGAGCAGGAGCCGATCCCTCGCGACCATCAGCACGACGGCGTCAACCTCCCACGGTCGCGAGGCGGGGGCCACCGCGGTGAGCCGCCGCATCCACGCGAGGGTGAGCCGATCCCGCAGCGGAAGACCGGCTGGAGGCCAGGCCCATACCGTGCGGGTCAGCGCAGAATCGAGCGCGGCCGGCGAGGTGGCGTGTTCAACCCGCGGCCACGCCGTGGCGAGCGTCCCGAGTTCGAAAACGGGCGGTGCGGGCCGTCCGGAGAGCCGCGACGCAAGGCCCACGATGTTGTCCCGCTCGAATCCGGCGGCCAGGGCGCGCGCGAGCCGGGCACCTGAGGGTGGCAGCCACCCCGCGAGCACCCGCAACTCCCAGAGAACGGCCGCTCGCGTCCCGTGGGCGGCTTCCTCAAGGGAGCGCGACCCGCGGACGAACCGAGCATAGAACGAGGGTGCGAGATGGGAGAGCGCCGGCTCCAGCCCATCTTGGGCAGCAATCGTCTCGCACCCTCCGGCGCCGAGGCGCTCACGCGCAAGGGCGCCAGCGCGCACTCCGGCAGCAGTCCAGCCTGGGCTCACCCCGTCGCCGCCTGGTCGAACACTCGGTCAAGGATGCGCCGGACGGCCTCCGGAAGGCGTTCCATCCCTGCCTGCTGCAGCTGGGCCGCTCGCGCTGCTGCCTCGTCCTCGAGACGGGAATCGTCGCGGGCAGCCTCCGCGAGCACCGCCTCGTAGGCGAGGCGGCGGACGCCCGGGCTCTCGGCACGCGCGTGGGCGACGACGTCGTCCGCCGCCGTCTTCGCTTCCGCAAGCTCCTGCTCGGCCTGCCTCTGCGCTGCCTCGACGACCCCATGGGCCTGGTCGAGATCCGGCGCGAGCGCCGCGAACACGGCGGCGAGCTCCGTCTCCGGCCCTACGGCATCGGCAGCGGGAACCCCGCTGGCGGCGGCCGGACCAGGCGAGCCGGCGGGCCGGAACCGGTCCAGGAAGTTCGACCGTGCCACCGCCCCTCCCTCGACCTGCTGGGACGGCGCACACCGCCCCCTGACCCTCAGTCTCTGAGGCTCACGCCATGTCCCCTAGGGCCGAAGGTCATGCCTTCAGCGCGCGCTCGAGACGCACGACGACGGACTTCGACGCCGGCGTGTTGCTCACCTCGGCCGTCGCCCCGAGGGGCACGAGCACGTTCGCCTCCGGGAAGTAGGCCGCGGCGCATCCGCGCGCGGTGGGGTACGAGACGATCCGCAGCCCGGGCAGCGTGCGATCGGCGCCGTCGTCGGCCTCGCTGTGGACGTCGACGTGCTCGCCGTCCACGAAGCCCAGCTCGGCGAGGTCGTCCGGGTTCACGAACAGGACGTGGCGCCCCTTGTGGATGCCGCGGTATCTGTCATCGAGCCCATACATCGTCGTGTTGAACTGGTCGTGCGAACGTACCGACTGCAGGAGGAGACGGCCCGCGGGGACCCGGATGGTCTCGAGGCTGTTGACCGTGAACATCGCTTTGCCCGCCTGGGTCGGGAACCGGCGCTCGTCCCGCGGCGGGTGCGCGAGCACAAACCCGCCAGGCCTTCGGATCCGCGCGTTGTAGTCCTCGCATCCCGGGCAGACGCGCGAAATGTGCTCCCGGATGGCGTCGTAGTCACGCTCGAACCCAGCCCAGTCCACCGCGTGGCCCGGGCCGAGGACCGCGCGCGCGAGCCGCGTGATGATCGAGACCTCGGAGAGGGCATTTTCCGAGACAGGCGCCAGCTTCCCGGCGGAGGGCCGCACGGCGCACACAGTGTCCTCGACGCTCACGAACTGCCTCCCCGACTGCTGCACGTCGATCTCGCTCCGCCCGAGCGTCGGAAGGATGATGGCTTCCTCGCCGACGAAGGCGTGGCTCCGGTTGAGCTTGGTGGAGATGCTGACGCTCAGTCGCGCCCGGCCCAGCGCCTTCTCGGCCACCGCAGTGTCCGAGATCGCCGAGACGAGATTCCCGCCGAGTGCAACGAACGCCCTGACTTTCCCGTCGCGAAGCGCCTCGATGCTCTGGACGGCGTCGAGCCCGTCCCGCCGAGGCGGATCGAAGCCGAACTCGCGCTGGACTGCATCGAGGAATGACGAGGGCATCTTCTCCCAGATGCCCATGGTCCGGTCTCCCTGGACGTTGCTGTGCCCCCGGATCGGCGACGGCCCGGCGCCCGGCCTGCCGATATTGCCGCGCAGGAGCAGGAGGTTGATGACCTCCTTGATCGTCGGAACGGCCTTCTTGTGCTGGGTGAGGCCCATGGCCCATGTGATGATGACCCGTTCCGCGGCGAGGTAACGGCCGGCGAGCTCATCGATCTCGGCATCCGTGAGCCCGGTGGCCAGCCGGACCTCCTCGTCGTCGAGCCCTCGGAGGTGAGACGCGAACTCCTCGAAGCCCTGGCAGTGTTCGCGGATGAATCCGTGGTCGAGCACCGTGCCCGGTGCCTCGGCCTCGGCGGCAAGCACGCGCTTCGAGACGGCCTGCAGGAGCGCCATGTCCCCGGCGAGGCGGATCTGGAGGAACTGGTCCGCGAGGTCCGTGCCGTGGCCGATGATGCCGCGCGGCCGCTGCGGATTCTTGAAGTTGATGAGGCCGGCCTCCGGGAGCGGATTGACTGCGACGATCTGCGCGCCCGCGAACTTGGCCTCTTCGAGAGCAGTGAGCATGCGGGGATGGCAGGTCCCCGGATTCTGGCCCATGACGATGATGAGGTCCGACTTGGCGAAGTCCTCGTACGACACCGCGCTCTTGCCGACGCCGATCGTCTCCTTCATCGCGGCGCCCGTGGACTCATGGCACATGTTGGAGCAGTCCGGCAGGTTGTTTGTGCCGAAGGCGCGCACGAACAGCTGGTAGACGAAGGCCGCCTCGTTGCTCGTCCGCCCGCTCGTGTAGAACGTCGCCTGATCCGGGGAGTCGAGGGCCTTGAGCTCCCGGGCGACTACTCCGAAGGCCTCCTCCCATGAGACCGGCCGGTAGTGGTCGCTCCCGGCCGGCTTGTAGACCGGCTCGACGAGGCGCCCCTGCTGCCCAAGCCAATACTCGGTGCGCTCCCGGAGTTCGCTCACGCCGTGCTCCGCCCAGAACTCCGCGGGGATCCGCAGCGGCTCGGCCTCCCACGTGAGGGCCTTGGCGCCGTTCTCGCAGAACTCGGCCACCTTCCGCTCGGGCGGATCCGGCCACGCGCAGCTCATGCAGTCGAAGCCGTCCTTCTGGTTCATGTTGAGGAAGGCCGTCGCAGACCGCACGGCGCCGAGCCGCGAGAAGGCGGCGGGCATACTGCCTACAACGCTCGGGATGCCGACCGCGCTGCGCTCGGGTGGGGTGACGGACAGCGCGGCGTCGGTGACGTCGTGGACCGGCGGCTTGCGTGCCATGGCTCTCTGCGACCTCCGTTCGGGCCCACGCGGGCCCGTCCTTCCGGTCTAGCACCGGGCTCACCCGGCGGCAATGGCGCCCGACGGCGGGGAGCCCCCTACAGCGGAACGGCCAGGGCCTCCTGCTCGGCGTACATCGTCAGGAGCGAGCGCTCGACGTCGTCGACCGCGAGGCCCGGGACGAGGTCGTCCGCCGCGCCCGCGGTGCCCGGATCGAAGGGCAGCCCGAGCGCTCGGTAGACATCGGTGAGCACCGCGCGGACCGGGGCTGCGTCGCTCACGACGAACACCGAGGAGAAGAGCCACGCACCGGCGACCACGCGCTGTGCCGTGCCGACGAGCTTGACCGGGGCGGCCGCCGCCGAACGCTCCCCCGGCACTCCGTGGACGCTGTACTCGCCGGGACAGTACTCGCCCGGGATCTCGCCGACCCGGGCATCGACCCCAAGCCGGCGGAGTACGCCGGCGTAGAGCTCCCCGAACACTTCGAAGCGGTGCCGGTGCCCCACCATTGCCTCGGCTGCGGGCTCTATGTGGTCCACGATGAGAGTGCCCTCGTGATAGGCCGCGGCCCGGCCGCCGGCCTTCCGGACGACCGGTTCAAAGCCCCGTGCGAGGGACGCGACGCGGGCGGCCTCGAAACCGGGCAGCCGCGTGTCTCGCTGGCCGAACGCCATCGTGGGCCGCGGGCGGTAGAGCCGCAGCGTCGGCCCGCGCAGCCCTCGCTTGACCTCGTCGAGAAGCTCGGCTGCCCGGCCGAGCTGCGCGCCAGCGTCAGCCTTGGCGCGGTCCTCCATGACGGCAAGTGGGGCCGCGACGCCGTCGTTCCATGCTGCCATCTCTCAGGTCCGGCGGAGCGTGAGAATCTGCTCGGCGCGGCCGAACGGCCCGTCGTCGTCATGCAGAATCGAGGACGTGAGGCCGATGCCGTCGGCCCCGAACGAGACGGCGTTGTCGATCCCGAGCCACTCTCCCGAGGGCTGCCGATACAGATGAATCTGCAGGTCGACGTTCGGGAACGCCCAGCTCCCCGGGCCCGGCGGCACCCTCGTGGCGATCCCATTCGCAGTGTCCACAAGGCCCATGAGGCGTACCCAGTCCGGGCTCTCGACGCCGTCGATGAGCGGGTGGGGCGTGCGGATCCACACCGTCCCGCTGCCGGAGCGATGATGTGGCGCCTGATACATCTCCAGGGAGCGGATATACCCGCCCGGCCACTCCGTCGTGCCGTCCCACCGCTCGCAGTCCTCGCGCGGGGGAATCCGCGGGTCTTCGACCGCGGCGACCGACGACGTGTCGCTCTGGGCGAGGCGCCATGCCGTGGCCCGGATGACAGCGCGGCCCTTCGTGGAGAGCTCGGCCTGAATGAGCTCGATGGTGCGCCCCGGCCTCAGGGTCTTCGTCGTGACCTCGCACTCCCCGGCGTGGATCAGCCCGAGGATCTCGTAGCTGATCCGGGCGATGCGGAGACCGGCGCGCGGCTCGTGGAGCTCGAGTGCGTGGGCAAGGAGACCGGACGGCGGCGCCATGTGCTGCTCGTGCGCGTTCCATGCGCCCTGGGCATGGATCGTGGATCGGTAGCGGCCTCCGCCGAGGTCCTCATAGTAGAAGTCGCCCTGCGCGAGCTCGATCCGTCCGCTCGCCTGCTGCGTCTCCGTCACGCGGTGTTCCTTTCCTCCGGCGCTGCGCCCTCGCGCGCCTCATCCACCCTAACGGCAATCGCACCGGGCGGGCTCCGACGTGCCGTCGTCCATCTCGCCTGGCTGAAGCACCAACACGCCGAAGGCGGGCCGGCATGCCGCCGTCCCGCCTTCTTCGCGTTGGATCCCGGACTAGTCCTCGAAAAGTCCGACGGTGAAGGTGTCCGGTCCGCTCCGAATGACCTTGACCCGCTCCCGCGGGGCGCTTGTCTTCGTCGAAACGTGGGCGACCGCTGCGTCGAGCGTGTGGTCGATGGTCGAGGGGTCCCAGATCTTGAGGGTTACCGAGTGGCTATCAAAGCTCATGCGCCTTTGCCTTCTTTGATGGTCGTTGCCCGTGCACGGCCCCGCTGCTATGCGGCGAGTCCATGCCTGGCACCTGCTCCTCGTTGAGCGCGGCGTTATCGACTGTGCCATGCCCGGCTCGCCGGATGCCGCGTTTGTGATGGATGGCACAGGCGTTGTGACGTTCTGCGGCCCTTCCGCGGCGGCGTCCGGCGACACGTCAGGAGAGCCGTCGAAGCCGTGCGCGAGCCCTGTCCGCTGCTCGGCGCTCTTGTTCGGCCAACCGGGCCGCGAGCCTTCGAGCGCGCTCGGTGAAGCCCGCCTCCCGTTCGACCGCCTCGAGCTCAGCCTCCAGCTCAGCCACCCGGGCGCGCAGCTCGTCGAGTTCTTTCGAGACCCCGTCTCGGCGCGCGGCGGTCTCGGAGACGCTCCGTTCCGCCTCGCTCAGTTCCGCGGCAGCCTGCTCTGCTCCCCGCTCAGCTTCCTCGAGCTCGGCCTGGGCCTCCGCGCGCTCACGCCGTCGGGCCTCCTCGGCGCGCAGCTTCTCCGCCTCCGCCGCGCGCCGCTCGGCGTCTCGATCGCGTTTCCCGGACTTTGGGGCGGTGGCCTCGGGCGCCCCCCTGGCCGGCTGTTCGGACACCGCGTCGCCCTCGCCGCCGCGCGGCGGGAGCGAACCCGGTACGGCCACGGCTCCCGCGAGGTCCACGGGCTCGATGCCGTTGCTCGAGAGCGAGCGGACGAGCTGACCGCTGCGGACGGCGGCGGCCGCATCGGCGTCCGCCATCGCCGCCCGCAGAGTCTGCTCCAACTCGGAGGCAGCCGCATCGCTGATGCCCACCCCCAGGTCCTCGGCCGCCGAGCGCCCCTCACGGACGACGGCGGTCAGGAGGCGCTGCCGCTGTCGGCCCAGCTCCCGCATGCTCACGGGATCCAGCTCTTCCTGCGCTCGCCGCAGCTGCTCTCCGAGGTCGAGAACCTCGGCGAGCTCCTGGGCGCGGCGGCGGGCGAGCATGTTGATGGCCCAGGCCGCCGTCGACGGCTTCGGAAGACGGCCGACCTGCTTGGCGAGCAGGGCGTTCCCTTCTGCCCGCGCCGCCTTGGCTCGCTCATTCCGCGCCGCCGTGAAATCGCCCGGCGGCAAGCCGTAGAGCTCCGAGGCTGCGGCGGCCAGATCCATGGGCCCAGCATAGGCGGACGGCGCGCAGGCGCTGCGGCTACCCGGTGATGAAGAAGGACTGGCCTGGCGAAATCACCAGATGTCCTTCGACTGGTCGCGGTCCGCCGAATCTGCTCGCCTCGTAGGTGCAGGCGCTACCGGCCGCGAGCGCTTCCGCGATTTCCGTGGCCAGTGCGGCGCCGTCCTTCGCCTCGACGTCGTAGAGGATTCCGTCGATGGTGATCCGGGCCATGATGGTCTCCCTTCTTACTCGCCGAGCCCTGGTGTTCGGGCACGGTAACCGTACATTTCGGACTATAGGAGCCGAATCCGCCGAGTGTGAAGGGGCTGAGACGGGCGTGATTCCCGCAACGACGTGAGCCCGCTACCTCTGCCCGACGGGCGAGATGACGAGTTCATCGATGCGGACGTGCCGGGGGCTGTCGAGGACGAATTGGACCGACCGCGCCACGTCGGCCGGGTTGAGCATCTCCACGCGCTGCTCCGCGTCCGGGACGTTCGGCCGGAGGGCGAGGAAGTCGCTGTCCACGTCTCCGGGGCACAGGTGGCATGCCTTGATCCCGTTGGCGCCCTCCTCGTCATTCAACGAGGCGACGAGCATGCCGAGCGCGGCCTTGCTCGACATGTAGGCCGCCCCCGCGCCCGGGGAGAAGCGCCACGCGGACCGAGACGAGATGACCACGATGTCTCCGCCGCCGGCGGACCTCATCCCGGGGAGGACGAGGTCGACGACGCGGGCGACGCCGGTGAGGTTCGTGTCGACGATGTCGGCGAACTCGTCCACCGACTGATCGGACCAGGAGCGCCGGGGCGCGTTCAGCCCGGCCGAGACGACGAGTCCCGCCACCGGCCCCCAGACGGCGGTGATCCGCTCGTGCGCCTCGCTGAGCGCGCGTCCGTCCCGTACGTCGGCGGGAACCTCGAGCGCGTCACCGCCGTGCTGCCGGACGTCGTCGGCGGCGGCGGTGACCGCGCCGGGCCGGCGCCCGCTGATCGCGACCTTCCAGCCCGAAGCCGCTGCGGAGAGCGCAGCCGCCCGGCCCATTCCGCTGCCCCCGCCGGTGACCCACAGGACGCGACCTCCGCCGGCGCCGCGCGTCACCACTCGGCCACCGAGCCGTCGGCGTGGCGCCAGACGGGGTTGCGCCACCGATGTCCCTCGGCCGCGCGCTCGACGACGTACTCCTCGTTGACCTCGATGCCGAGTCCGGGGCCGTCGGGAATCCGCACCATGCCGCCCGAGTAGGCGAAGACGGAGGGGTCTGCGACATAGTCGAGCAGGTCGTTGGACGTGTTGTAGTGAATCCCGAGGCTCTGCTCCTGGATGAACGCGTTGTAGCAGCCTGCGTCGATCTGCAGGCACGTCGCGAGCGCGATGGGGCCGAGCGGGCAGTGCAGTGCGAGGGCGACGTCGTACGCCTCGGCCATGTGCGCGATCTTCCGCGCCTCGGTGATGCCGCCGCAATGCGACGGGTCTGGCTGGATGATGTCGACCGCGCCCGTCGCGAGGATCTCCTTGAAGTCCCACCGCGAGTAGAGCCGCTCGCCCAACGCGATAGGCGTGGGGGTGTTCCGCATGACGTCGAGGAGCGAGCTGGCGTGCTCGGACAGCACGGGCTCTTCGATGAACATGAGCTTGAACGGTTCGAGCTCCTTGATGAGCACCTTCGCCATGGGCTTGTGCACCCGGCCGTGGAAGTCCACGCCGATGCCGACGTTCTCGCCCACCGCCTCCCGGACAGCCTGGACGTTGGCGATCGCACGCTCGACCTTGTCCCACGTGTCCACGTACTGGAGCTCTTCGGTGCCGTTCATCTTGACGGCCGTGAAGCCGCGGTCGACGGCGGCCCGAGCAGCGGCGGCGGTGTCAGCCGGACGGTCCCCACCGATCCACGAGTACGTCCGGATCGACTCCCGGACCTTGCCGCCGAGCAGTTCGTGCACCGGGACGCCGAGTGCCTTGCCCTTGATGTCCCACAGTGCCTGGTCGATGCCCGCGATCGCGCTCATCATGACGGGGCCGCCGCGGTAGAAGCCAGCCCGGTACATGACGGTCCAGAGGTCTTCGATATTGCGCGGGTCCTGGCCCACTACGTAGTCGGCGAGCTCCTCGACGGCGCTTGCGACGGTTGCCGCGCGGCCCTCGACGACGGGCTCACCCCAGCCGGCCACACCCTCGTCGGTCTCGATCTTGAGGAACAGCCAGCGCGGGGGGACGGTGTACGTCGTGAGCGACGTGACTTTCATGATTCTCCTCGTGAAGTTGCTTGCGGCTAACGGGTCGCCTGGTGCCAGGCGGCCATGAGCGCGGCGGCCTGCGTGGCCACGTCGGCGGCGCTCCGGCCGGGCTTGTAGAGGGTCGAGCCGATGCCCGCGCCCGCGGCCCCGGCGGCGACCCACTCGCCCAGGTTCGACGCCGTGATCCCGCCCACGGGCAGGAGCTCGGTCGCCGGGGGAAGCACGGGGCGCCACGCCTGCATCCCGCCGATGCCGACCGACTCGGCCGGGAACAGCTTGAGCGCGGTCGCCCCCGCGGCCAGCGCCGCGAACGCCTCGCTAGGCGTTGCGACGCCCGGATAGCTGCGCATCCCCGCCGCGACGGTCGCCCGGATCACGTCCTGGTCCATGTTCGGCGAGACGACGATGTCTGACCCCGCCTCCTTGGCGAGCTCGACCTGGCCCGCTGTCAGCACCGTCCCAGCCCCCACGGCACAGTCCTCGGGCAGCGCAGCCCTGATGAGCTTGATGGACTCGAGGGGGTCTGGGGAGTTGAGGGGAACCTCGACGTACCTGAAGCCCGCCGCGTAGAGCACCCGGCCTATGTCCTCGGCTTCGGGCGGGGTGATCCCCCGCAGAATGGCAATGGGTCCGGTGGTCATGAAGCCTCCTTGTCGATGAGCCCGAGGGCGACGGCGGTCCGCCACAGTCCCGCGACGACGGCGTCGTCGGGGGCGAGTTCCGACGCGACGCCGGCACGCCCGAGGGCCCGCGCGTACCGCGAGCCGAGCTGGGCGTTGGCACAGATGGTGACGGGCCTGCCGGTTCTGCCCTCTTCCCCCAACCAGCAGCGCGCGAACCGCTCGACCTCCGCGCCGATCATGAGGCCCGACACGTAGTCCTTGACGGCGGCGGGGTCCAGTTCACCGGCCATGACGAGGGTGCGCGCGGAGAAGAGCGACGTCGCGACGTCGGCGGGTGCGGCAGGTGCCGCGCCGCAGTCTGCCGCGAAGACGGTGTCGAGGCCGCGGTCGAAAGCAACGAGGTCGGGACTCGGCGGCTCCTCCGCGAGCCGAGCGATGATGCTGTGCTGCATGACCAGGCCGAAGAGCTCCCCCGTCATCGTGGTCACGAAGTCGGAGACGAGCGTGCCCTCCAGGCGGAGCCACTTGGTGTGGGTGCCGGGGAGAACGACGACGGCTGGCGGGCTCGCGGCCTCGGAGTCGCCGGGCAGAGCCCCCAGCAGCTGGGTTTCCTCGCCGCGGATCACATCCGGATGGTCGGTCGGGCTGTCGTCCCTCCCGTCCTTGAAGAGGCCGGGGATGATGAAGAGGCGACCCAGCGCCGTCGGGACCTCCGTCAGAGATTCCGGGCGCTCCGTCAGATCGACGGGGAGGTGCCGGTAGGCAGCCTCGGCCCACCCCTGATTGCTGCCGACCATGCCGCAGGCCAGCAGCGGAATCCCCGGGGCGGCGCGCAGCCAGTCGCCGCAGAGTTCGGCGAGCTCCTCCTCGAAGGCCGCAGAGCGATTCTCGGAGGAGCGCGAAAGGGGCAGGACGCCTCGGCCGTCGAGACGCCGGTCCAGCACTGCCCCGCCGTCGCCCAAGAGATACGCCCTGCACGAGGTGGTGCCCCAGTCCAGGCCGACCAGGCGAGGAGGGATGTGGTTCATGGTCCGAAGTCTCCCCGTGGCATCCCACGATGTCGAACCACGTCCCAGATATAGGGATGTAGTCTGGAGTCATGTCGGAAGGGAGCCGCGCACACGCGCGAGGAGTCGAAGCGCCGCTGCCCCCGGGAACGCAGACGCTGGCGCGGGGCCTCGACGTCGTCCGCGCCGTGGCCCACGGAGCGAACGATCTCCGGAGCGTCGCCGAAGCCACCGGCATCGGCCGGAGCACGGCACATCGCCTCGTCCAGCTGCTCGAACGCTACGGCTATCTCAGGGTCGCAGCCGGGCGGGACTACGCGCTGGGGCCGGCGCTCATCGAATTCGGGTTCCAGGCGCTCCACCAGAACCCGCTGCCCGTCGTCGCCCGTCCCGTCCTCGAGGAACTCGCCGACCGGGTCCAGGACACGGTGCACCTGGCCATCGTGGATGGCGGCGAGGTCCTCTACCTCGACAAGATCGAGGGCACCCGAGGGGCGGAGATGCGATCGAGGATCGGGCATCGCATGCCGCTCACACGCACAGGAATCGGCAAGGCCCTCATCCTCGACCGAGACGAGGACTGGCCGAGGCTCTACGAGGCCGAGCACCCTCAGGACGCGGCGGGCCTGGAGGACTTCCTCCGCCGCATGCACGAATACGCCCGCCACGGGGCCGCGATGGACCTCGAAGAGAACGAGCGCGGAATCCGATGCGTCGCCGCCCCGATTCGCGACGCAGGATCATCGGTGGTGGCCGCCGTCAGCGTTTCCGCGACGAAGCCCTTCATGCCGGCTCAGCGGATGCGCGGGCTCGTCCCCGTGGTCCAGAAGGCTGCGCGTTCGATCTCACGGTCTCTGGGCTACAGCGGGTGACGGATTCCCTGATCTACCCCTGATCGCCGAAGCTCAGGAGCACCTTGCCGGACGCCGACGCGTCCTTGGCGACCGCGAACGCCTCGAGAGCGTGGTCGAGGTCGAATATGTGGGTGACGACCGCCGAAGGGTCGATCTCCCCCGCGCTCAGCGCAGCGATCACCTCGTCGATCTCGTCGTTGAACCGGAAGGATCCGACAAGCTCAAGCTCCCGGGCGATCGCGGTGGAGACGGGCACCGGCTGGTCTCCCGGCGGAAGAAGCCCGAGCATGACGACGCGGCCTCCGCGCGTCGCCGCCCTGATGGCGGTACGCAGTCCGGGTGCGCTTCCCGAGGATTCGATGACGACGTCGGCATCGATGCTTTCGAGGTCACCGGCTTGGGACGCGAGCACAGTCCGATGGGCCCCGAGTCCGAGGCTGCGCTGCAGCGGCGACTCGAAGAGGTCCGTCACGATGATCTCCCCTGCCCCGCGGCGGGCGAGGACGGCGACAACTAGCGCCCCGATGGGACCGGCTCCCACCACGAGCACGCGCCTGCCGGCGACATCGCCCGCCTGCTTCACCGCATGCCATGCAACGCTCAACGGCTCGATCAGCGCGGCCGACCGCGGATCGAGCCCATCGGGGATGGGCCGCAGCATGCGCGCGGGAAGCGCGACGACCTCCGCGAATGCCCCGTTGCGATGCGGGTGGCTTGCCGCGCTGCCGAGGTAGGTTCCCCCCGGCGAGAGGTTCGGACGGTCGGCTGGGAATCTTGCGCCGTCCTCAGGGCCCGGAGTCGCGGGATGGACCGCGACCCGGACGCCCGCGCCCGGGCCCGTCCCGTCTTCGGCGGGGCGCACCACGCGGCCGATGACTTCGTGTCCCAGGAGCAGCGGATCCCGGAGGATGGACTCGCCCGCCGCGCCATGCAGCCAATAGTGGAGGTCGGAGCCGCAGATCCCTCCGAGTTCTATGGCCACGAGGGCCTCAGCGGACTCCGGTGCCGGCTCGCCGAGGACATCCACGCGGACGTCGTTGCGTCCATGGGCGACGACGCCCCGAATCCCCGTTTTGTTGTGGTCCTGCATTCTTGCTTCCTCTTTCGGGTTTGAGATTCCCGTCTGATAAACCGTCGGCAGGATCCTGCGGACATATGAGGGGAAATCTAGGCCGACACCAATCATAGGGCGGGTAAATGGATTCATGGTCATAAGGGCTGCTTATCCGCCCACGCAATCTACGTCTTATGCAGGGCGCCGACGCATATATAGGGTCGAAAGAAGACCACGACTTCCCCGAACACTCACTTGGAGGAAACATGTCCGAGTACCAGCCGGCTTCCCGGGTCGCCCGAATACGGGAGTCCGCGAGCGTGCTCGCGGCTGGCCGGGTTCGCGAGCTCAAGGCGGAGGGACGCTCGATCATCGACCTGACCGTCGGCGAGCCCGACTTCGACACACCGGACCACGTGAAGCAGGCCGCCATCGCGGCCATCACCGCGGGCGAGACGAAGTACACCGCGGTGACGGGGACGCCCCAGCTGCGCTCGGCGATCCTCGGGCATCTGGAGCGTCGCACCGGCCTCCGCTACGGTCAGAACGAGATCACCGTCGCGGGGGGTGCCAAGCAGGTGATCTTCACCGCGTTCATGGCATCCCTCGACAAGGGCGACGAGGTCGTCATTCCCGCCCCGTACTGGGTCTCCTACCCCGACATGGTGCTGGCCAACGACGGCACGCCCGTGATCGTCCCGTGCGGGGACGAGGTCGGTTTCAAGCTCACACCGGAGGCCCTGGCCGCCGCCATCACGCCCGCGACGAAGTGGTTGATCCTCAACACGCCGTCCAACCCGACAGGCGTCGTCTACTCGCCCGCCGAACTCAAGGCGCTCGCTGCCGTCCTGGCCGATCACCCGCACGTCCATGTCCTGACCGACGAGATCTATGACGAGATCAACTTCGGCGCTGGTCAGATTACGAGTCTTGTGGCCGCCGCCCCCCAGCTTCGCGACCGCGTCCTCGTCGTCAACGGCGTTTCGAAGGCCTACGCCATGACCGGCTGGCGGCTGGGCTACGGCGTCGGGCCGGCTGGCCTCGTCGCTGCCATCAACAAGCTCCAGTCGCAGATCTCCTCCTGCCCGTCGTCGATCAGCCAGGCCGCCGCGGCGGCGGCCCTGACGGGCGAGCAGCGTTTCGTCGCCGAGTGTGTCGCCGCGTACAAAGAGAGGCGCGACGTCGCAGTGGCTGGACTCAACAGCATCGAAGGCCTCTCCTGCACAACGCCCGACGGCGCGTTCTACGTGTACGTCAAATGCGAAGGGGCAATCGGGAAGACCACACCGGACGGCAGCAGGATCGAAAGTGACCAGGATTTCGTCCTCTACCTGCTCGATGCCGCGTCGGTGGCAGTTATCCCAGGGTCCGCCTATGGCCTGGGACCCTATTTCCGCATTTCCTTCGCGACCTCGCTCGAAACCATCAAGACCGGCCTGGAAGCCATCGACAAGGCCGTCCGCTCCCTCAAATAGAACCCTGGCCGAGTTCATCAGAGAATTGAAGAGAGAACCATGGAACCGATGATCCACGTCAAGACCAAATTCGAACGCCCGGACGCTGACGTCGTCGCGCGCCTCGCCGCATTCTCTTCGGCGACGATCCACGAGGCCCAGGGCCGCAAGGGTGCGCTCAGCTCCCGGATCAAGCCGATCGATCGATCCATGTCCTTCTGCGGGCCCGCGGTCACAGTCCGCTGCGCTCCGCGCGACAACCTCATGCTCCAGGTGGCGATCCACTACGCGCAGAGGGGTGACGTCATTCTCGTGGGCGCAGGCGAGTTCCCGGAAGCGGGCACGTTCGGCGACGTGCTCGGCAACGCGATGAAGGCCAAAGGCATTGCGGCGATGGTGACCGACTCCGGCGTGCGCGACACGGCGGACCTCATCGAGCTCGGGCTCCCCGTCTTCTCGGGCAGCATCTCGATCAAGGGAACCGTCAAAGAAACCCTTGGCCCCATCAACCACGCGATCGTCTTCGGCGACGAAGTGGTGTACCCGGGCGACATCCTTCGGGGCGACGCGGACGGCGTCGTCGTCGTGCGGCGCGAGGAAGCCGAGGAAGTCATCGCGCTGTCCCAAGCGCGCGTCGACGCAGAAGACGAACTGATCAAGGCCTACCACGCGGGCGGCACCACCATCGAGCTGTGCAAGCTGACGGACGTCCTGAAGGCAAAGGGTCTGCTCGTCGAGGAGTGAGCCTCCCCCGTAATGGGAGTGGCGTCACTGACGCGACACGACCAACCTCACCTCACCGCCCTGACGCCGCCCGACACGGAGGAGGGCGCCTTGCCCAGGCAAGGCGCCCTCCTCCGTTCTCTGTTCTGTTGAGTGGTTCTGTTGATGGCCCCCACGTTCCCGCGGCGGGTGTTCTCGGGCGGCGCGGGTGGTCACTGCGCGTGGTCAAGGATCCTGTTGCTCGTCTGCACGAGCATCCACTCGGTGGTCGCGCCCGCATGGGTCGGCATCATGCTTCCCTCAAAGACAAACAAGGGTTCGCCGTCGGAATCGAGGGGCTGCCACAGTCCATTGGCAGGGCAATGCGATCCGGTGGCGACAATGACGCCGTGCAGCTTCCGCAGATTCCAACTGGTGTGGCTGATCTTCTTCATTTCAGGCTTCCTCGCGCTGCTAGAACAGGCTTTGCTGGTCTATCGAATTGATCCGATAACTCAATGCTAGGCAGCGAAATCTCGGAAGAATAAGATCAAACTCGAGTGGCTTGATAAGCCGATGCTATGGATGGCGGCGCAGCGCCTAGGCCGCGTCGGTGCCGTAATGCGCGAGCAACTGGCTCTTCACGAGATCGCGCAGGAGGATCAGCACAGCCGATGCAGCTTCGGACATCGGTTCGTGGTCCGCCGTGCAGAGGGCGATCTTGCACTGGAGCGCAGGCTCGACGATCCGGAATGCCTTGTAGCCGTGCTCGGGGAAGAGGGCATCCGCGGCAGACCGGGGCAGGATCGTCGCGCCGAGGTTGGCATGGAGCAGCCGGCTCAAGGACGGGACGGACTCGATCTCGCCTGCGAGTCGGAGGGGCAGGCCCTGCTCGGCGAGGGCCCTGTCCACCAACTGGCGTATCGTGTGATTGCTCTCCGGCAGGAAGAAATCGAGCTTCGCCGCCTCCCGCAAGGGCACGGCACCGTTTGCGTCGACGGCCAACTCGACGTCCGGACTCGTTACGACGTACAGGTCCTCGACGATCATCGTCGTGAACCGGACCCCACGGATCTCGCCGGGTTCGTAGATCAGGGCCATGTCGAGCTTGCCGTTCTTGATGGCCTCGCTCAGGACGCCTCCGACGATCTCCGTGAGGTGCAGCATGATGTCCGGGTAGCGGCGCCTCACCTCGGCGACAATCCTCGGGGCCAGGCTAGAGGCCATGCTGTAGGGAGCGATGGCGATGGAGACGCGCCCAGAAGGCGCTGCACCTGATGTTGCCACGTCCTGACGGGCCTCTTCGACGAGCCGAAGGATCGTCTGGGCATGTCGGTAGAGGGCATGGCCGGCCGCGGTGGGCTCCACGCCCTGCTTGCTCCGGATCAGGAGCCGCTGCTTGAGCTCTTTCTCAAGGGCAGAAACCTGTTGGCTCAGTGCCGGCTGCGCGACATGCAGGGCAGCCGCGGCCTTCGTGATGCTGCCCGAGTCGACGATCTTGACGAAGTACTCGAGCTTCCGCGTATCCACGGTGTCCGCCTTTCGCTGCTGGGCAGGGGGCCGCCCCGTCATAAGCCAAGCATATGCCGGGACAGGGATCATGTCTTTGTGTGACCGAGGCCTCAAACGCTAATTTTATTACACGGTTCGGAACGGTCCAGAGCTGGCAGAAGCTGCAATAAGAATTCCGGCGTTCCCATTCAGCTATTCACGAAACGAGAAACACGTGAACCCGATGATCGATCTCGTCGCAGATCTAGGAGAAGGATTCGGTGCTTACCGGATCGGCAATGATTCTGAGCTGCTGGACATCGTCTCGAGCGCGAACATCGCGTGTGGGTTCCATGCGGGAGATCCCGACATCATGAATGCCACGGTCGCGCAGTGCGTGAGCCGAGGAGTCGGCATCGGCGCGCATCCCAGCTTCCCCGATCTCCGCGGCTTCGGTCGGCGCGCCATGGACCTCGCCGAGGACGAAGTCCGCAACGACGTGGTCTATCAACTCGGCGCGCTCTCGGCGTTCGCCGCCTTCCACGGGTCCCGCGTTTCCCACGTCGCGCCGCACGGCCGCCTGGGCAATCTCGTCGCAGTGCGGCCTGACTACGCGGCCGCCGTGGCGGAGGCTGCGGTCAGGGTGGACCCCGAACTCATTGTCGTCGCCCAAGAAGGTGCGCTCGCGAAGGCAGCCCGCGAACGAGGCCTGCGGGTGGCACTCGTCGGAATCGTGGACCGCGCGTACCAAGACGATGGCACACTTGTTCCCCGCGGCCTCACCGGCGCCGTGCTCCATGATCCGAAGGTCATCGTCGAGCGCACCGTCCGGATGGTCTGCGAGGGGAAGATCAGCACGGTCTCCGGCTCCGACCTCGAGATCCAGGCCGATACCGTGCTCCTGCACGGAGACAACGCGGGCGCCGTCGAACTCGCCCGCGTCATCCGCAGCGAGCTGACTGCCGCCGGCGTCAGCATCGCACCCCTCGCTGAGGTTCTCGCGGCACAGCAGTCGGTGGCCTGATATGGACGATCTGACGCCCTCCCCCCTCGAAGTCTTCGAATCCGGAGACGCGGCCCTGCGCGTCGTGGCCGTCTCGGACGACGCGGAACAGAACTGGAGCACCGTCCATCGCCTCGCCGACTGGCTGGAAGCCTGCGGTGCGGAGGGCCTCCACGGAGCGGTTCCCACCTATGACTCGGTACTCGTCGAATTCGACACGCTGGCCATCTCCGCCCGTCAGGTCCGCGCCTTCGTGAACCTCGCTGCGCGTCAGCTCGGGCTCTCCGGGGACGAGGGCACGCCCTCCCGCCACTTCGACGTTCCGGTCCTGTACGGGGGCGAAGCAGGCCCCGATCTCGAAGCCGTCGCCGATTTCGAGGGAATCTCGTCGGAGGAGGTGGTTCGTCTGCACTCGACCAAGAGCTACGTCATCCGCTGCCTCGGGGCGCCGGCCGGCTCACCCATGATGGACGGGCCAGACTTTCCGGTTCCGGTTCCGCGTCTGAAGGACCCGCGCCTGAGTGTGCCAGCCGGGGCGGTTGCCGTCGCCGGACGCCAAGCCGTCATCGCGCCTGCCGTCGCGCCGGGCGGGTGGCAGGTCATCGGACAGACCCCCCTCACGCTGCTCGACGTGGGACGCGACCCCCTCGTGCCCTACCGGCCCGGGGACACGATCCGGTTCCGTCCCGTGTCCCGGCGTGAGTTCGGGCTGCTCGTGGGCGCGTTCATGGAGGCTCAGTCGTGAGCGGCCAGATCCTCGTCCAACAGCCGGGGAACACCGTGGTCACCGATCTCGGGAGGTTCCGCGGGCCACGCTTCGGCCTTCCTGTGAACGGCGCACTCGATCAGTACTCGGCGAGGGCCGCGAACATCCTCGCCGGCAACGGGGACAATGCCCCTCTCCTCGAGCTGACGGCTTTGGACTTCAGGATGACGACGACGGCGGACCTCCTGATCTCCGTCACCGGCGCCACCGCCGTGCTCACGGTGGGCGGGCGTGCGTACCCGCAGTGGGAGCCGGTTTCGGTCGCGGCAGGCGAAACCGTCGCAGTCCGCGGCATCAACGGAGGCCTGCGCGCCTACCTCGCCATCCACGGCTCCGTGGAGGTGCCGCGGCTTCTCGGCAGCTGCGCGCCGGACAGCGTCGTCGGCTTCGGCGTGCGGCTCACCGAGGGGACGGTCCTGACCGTCCCACGCCCCGTGCCACCGTTCCGTCAGCCCTACTTCGACATGCCCCTCTTCCGTCTCGCGGTGGAGCGCCGGTCCGCGGGGCACGAGGTCCTCGTGGACGTGACGGACGGCCCGGATCTCGCCGAGTTCGGCGAATCGGCCAGCCTTCTGTTCAGCTCCGAGTACACGGTGAGCCCGAGGAGCAACCACATCGGCCTCCGGCTCGGCGGGAGCCTCCCGGAGAGGGTCTCCTCGCGCGAACTGCTCTCCCGTGGAGTCCCAGTGGGCGCGATCGAAGTCCCCTCTCGCGAGGAGCTCCTCGTGCTTCACCGGGGCCGCGGAGTGACGGCGGGCTATCCCGTGCTCGCCGTCGCCACGAGCCTAGGGCTCGACGTCTTGGCCCAGGCGCGCCCGGGCGACAGGATCCGCTTCAGACCCACGTCAGTGGCCGAGGCAACATCGGCCTACCGCCGTTCGATGCTTCAACTCGAAAACCTCCGGCAGTCCGTCACGACCGTCCTCGGTCTCCTGGGTATCGGCGACTCGGCCGGCAGACAGGCTCTGCCAACCGCCGCTTGCGGCTGAACCTGTGCTATCCACCGCGGGCGTTCTAGGCTCATCTCATTAAGGAAGATCATGTCCACACGTCACGAAGCTGCACCAGTGCGGCACGGGCAGCTCACGAGCCGCCAGGCGCTCAAGGTCGTCATCGCGGGATGCGTCGGCATCTTCGTCGAGCTCTATGACAACGGCATCTTCGCATTCATGGCGACCACTCTCTCGTTCGTCTTCTTCGCGAAGGGCGACCCTAATGCGGCGCTCCTCTTCGTGTTCGCCGGGTACGCGATCTCCTTCTTCGTCCGGCCGCTGGGTGCGGTTGTCTGCGGCTTCCTCGGGGACCGGATCGGCCGCCAGAAGCTCCTCGTCTTCGTCATCATGCTCATCAGCGCGGCAACAGCCGCCCTCGGCCTGCTGCCACCGTACGCCGCCATCGGCGTCGCAGCTCCCATACTCCTCGTGACCCTCCGCCTTGTGCAGGGCTTCTCAGTCGGCGGCGAGGCTGCTGGCGCGATGACGTTCCTCGCCGAGCACGCCCCCGAGGGCAAGCGAGGCATCATCACCTCGTATGCGCAGATCGCCTCCTTCGCCGCCCTGCTGACGGGCACCATCATCGGCTTTGCGATGTCTCCGTGGCTCACTCGGGCTGCCATTGACGGAGGCGGTTTCGGCTCGTTTGCCTGGCGCATCCCGTTCCTCGTCGCCATTCCGATGGGCATCATCGGCTGGTACATCCGCCGAGCCATCAGCGACACGCCGAACTTCGTGCGCCTCAAGCAGGAGGGCGGCCTTTCCCGCAACCCATACAAAGAGGCCTTCAAGTCCCGCGAGCACCGCCGTGCCATGTGGCTCGCACTCTTCATCCCGCTCATGAACGGCTCGGGCTATTACGTCCTGTTCTCGTACATGCCGACGTTCCTCACCGGCAAGAAACTGCACTTCACGACCGGCGAAGGCATGCTCGTCACCGCGGTGAGCCTCGTCGTCATCTGCGTCGCGATTCCGATCATGGGCAAGCTCTCCGACCGCCACGGCCGCAAGAAGGTCATCGCGGGCTCGGCCATAGCCATGGCGATCGTCGGCATCCCGTGCTACGCGCTGATCGCGACCGGCAGCGTCGGCCTCGCGATCCTCGGCGCAAGCATCATGGCGATCGTCTTCGCCGGCCACACGGCCGTGATCCACATCCTGCTCGTCGAGCTCTTCCCGACCCGCGTCCGCTACTCCGCCTACGGCCTCGGCTACAACATCTCATCGGCCCTCTTCGGCGGCACGGCGCCCCTGCTCATGACGTGGCTGATCGGCAGCACGGGCAACGTCTACATGCCGGCGTTCTACGCCGTCGTCACTGCCCTCGGGACTCTGGCGGCCGTGAGCACGGTCAAGGACCGTGCGCACGAGCCGCTCCGGGATGCGTGACGTGACCTCCGGCGTCGTCGTACGACGACGGACGCCCTTCCCCGGCCGCCTCGCCGGCGTCGACCCAACCCAGATCTGGAGTACCAATG
>NZ_DAIUJO010000048.1:0-28563 GCF_036848755.1 Sinomonas sp.
CGATGAGGTCGGAGACGAAGTGCTCCTCGTCCGGGTCGGTGTAGACGTGGTTGGCCGTGAACTGCTCGCCGAGCGTGGAGGCGCCGGCCCCTGTGGCAGGCCCGGAGGAGCAGAAGGAGCCGAAGCCGTGGGTCGGGTACAGCGCGGCGTCCGCGGCCGCCTCCTTCGCCAGGCGGCGTGCCGAGGCGTACTGGTCGTGCGTCAGGCCCACGGTGTGCCCCGGAGCCACCAGGTCGGTCCGCCCCACCGAGCCGTAGAGCACGCTCCCGCCGGAGAAGACGGCCTGCTCGCCGTCGTGCTCTACGACATAGGAGAGGTGGTGGTGGGTGTGCCCCGGGGTGGCGACTGCCCTGACTGTCAGCTCCCCGACCATCACCGTCTCCCCGTCCGCGATCGGGGTCCGCTCGAACGCGACCTCGTCGGCCGCGTTGACCAGGTAGGCCGCACCGTGCTTCCGGGCGTAGGCCAGGCCGCCCGTGAGGTAGTCGTTGTGCAGGTGGGTCTCGGCGACGTGGGTCACCTCGACTCCGGCGTCCCGCGCGGCTGCCTCCACCCGGTCGATGTCGCGCTGGGCGTCGATCACGAGGCCCACCCGGCCGTCGTGCACGAGATAGCTTCGATCCCCGAGCTGGGGGGTGTCGATGACGATGACGTCCATGATGTTCCTTCCGGGAATCTCTTCGGGGCTTCTCTTTCGAAAATACCCCCGGGGGTATTAGATCTGCAAGTCCGGGGCGGGTGTCCGCACAGGCTAGGCGAGGGTGAGGAACAGGCGGCGCAGTTCCTCCATCGTCAGGACGCCCTCCCCAGGCTCACTGCCTGCCGAGGGTGGCGAGGCGAGGCAGTCGCGCATCGCGGTTGAGATGAGCTCGAATCCCGCCTTGTCCAGCGCGCCCCTGACTGCTGCAAGCTGCGTGATCACGGCGCGGCAGTCAGCGCCCGCCTCGACGGCGCCGATGACGGCACCGAGTTGGCCCTGTGCACGCTTGAGCCGGTTGGCAAGCTTGCGCAGCTCGAGGGGGTCGGGGCGCCCGGTGTCCTTCATCGCGGCTTCCTTCCGGATGGGCCGGACGATCCGGCGCCATGGTCCCATCATACCCCTGGGGGTATAGTTGTGGCCATGAGAACGTTCGAGAACTTCTCCCGCGATCGCTTCCCCGCGGAACGGATTGTGCCGTGCCGGTAGGGCCCGCACTGGGCCTCCGGGCGAACCTGGCCCAGTTCATCCTTCTCGTGGCGGTCAACGCGCTGGTCGGAGGAACCCTCGGCCAGGAGCGGACCGTCTTGCCGCTGCTCGCGACCCAGACGTTCCACCTCGGCCTGTACACGAGCGCTCTGACGTACATTCTCGCCTTCGGCGTCGCCAAGGCCGGCATGAACTATTTCGCTGGCACCCTCTCGGACCGCTTCGGCCGGAAGCCGGTTCTCCTTGCGGGCTGGCTCGTGGCCCTTCCCGTGCCGGCGCTGCTGATCTTCGGCCCGAGCTGGGGGTGGATCGTCGCCGCCAACGTCCTCCTCGGCATGAGCCAGGGCCTGACTTGGTCCACGACGGTCATGATGAAGATGGACCTCGTCGGCCCCTCACGGCGTGGACTCGCCATGGGGCTCAATGAGGCGGCCGGCTACCTCGGACTTGCCGTGACCGCCTTGGCCACGGGCTATATCGCCTCGACTTTCGGTCTCCGCCCGGGGCCGTTCCTCGTTGGCGCTGGCTATATCGGGCTCGGTCTCGGCCTCTCGGCTCTGCGTGTCCGCGAGACTCGGGACCACGCCCGGGTCGAGGCAGAGGGCCACCTGGACGCCCACGCGTTGGCCCACGGCGGCCTGACCAGCCGCGAGGTCTTCACTCTCACGAGCTTCCGCGACCGCTCCCTCTCGGCAGTGAGCCAAGCGGGCATGGTGAACAACCTCAACGACGGGCTCGCGTGGGGCCTCTTTCCCGTGCTGTTCGCCTCCGCCGGGCTGAGCCTGGACCAGATCGGGATCCTGGCCGCCGTCTACCCGGCCGTCTGGGGTGCGGGGCAGCTGTTCACGGGCGCTGCCTCCGACAGGTGGGGACGGAAGTTCCTCATCGCCTCGGGCATGCTCCTCCAGGCAGTGGCTCTGATCATGGTCGCCCGCGGTCACAGCTTCGGCATCTGGCTCGCCGCCGCCGCGCTCCTCGGTCTGGGCACAGCCATGGTGTACCCGACGCTCTTGGCCGCGATCGGCGACGTCGCACACCCCGTCTGGCGCGCACGTTCTGTGGGCGTCTACCGGCTCTGGCGCGACGGAGGGTTCGCCGTCGGCGCCCTCCTCTCGGGATTCCTCGCCGACCTCTACGGCATTCCCGCCGCCGTCGTCGTCGTCGCCGCGCTCACCGCGGTCTCAGGCGTCGTCGTCGCCCTCCGCATGCGCGGCGGTGACCACGTTCGGGCGAGTTAGCCGCCATGCTGTCGGAGATGATCTCGCCGCCGAACCCCAAGTCGCTGCGCAGCATCCCCTGCAGCACGGTGGGGGAGAAGACCGCGCGCAGGCCGTCGATCGCGTTGTACTGGGCCAGCGAAACCATGATCGCCGGGATTCCCTGGCTGATGGCGGTGGCGAAGGGTTGAAGGTAGGCGTCGTGCCGCGTGGTGACCGTGTCGGTGACGCCGAACGTGGTGTCGGTGTTTGCGGTGACTCGCCCGAGACCGGGGAAGTGCTTCCCGGTTGCCTGCAGCTTGGCATCGGCCATCCCGCCGGCGAATGCCGTGCCATGCGAGGCCACGACGTCAGGGTGTATCCGTACTCGCGGTCGTAGTAGCCGGTGGGGATGTTGCCCGTGCCGAGGCTCGCGGGCACGGTGTCCAGCACGGGCGCCAGATTGAGCGTGATGCCCGCGCCGAGCAGCTCGTGTCCCCACTGGTCCGCCGCCTGCCTGAGGGCTGTGGGGTTCAGCGTGCCTTGAGCCAGCGCGGTGGGGATGGCGGAGAACCCTGGTCCGCTGAGCACCTGGACGTAACCGCCCTCCTGGTCCACGGCCACTGACAGCGCGACGCCCCCAGTGCTCAGGCTCTGGCCTGCGCTTGCAGCTGGTTGGTTGCTTGGAGGGTGGCGCTCACGCCGGCCGTGCTGTCCCCCGTCAGGATGACGCCCCCGAGGTGGTCGGAGGCGATGGTGTTCAGCTGGGCTGCCGTCGCACCTGTGCTGCTGACGCCCATCATGAACAGCTGCCCCACCTGCTGGGCCAGGGTCATCCCGGACAGGACGGTCGAGGCGCAGTCCGTGGCATTGGCGGCAAGGCGGAACGCTGCTGACGGATGGGGCGAGGAGACAGCGGACGACGACGGCGAGGCGGCCGGCGTCGGATCGGACGCGGCCCCTGCGGCCTCGATAGTGTGGACTGATGGAGTTGGAAGTCATCCCCGCCGGGCCCGAGCATCGGCCGTTGCTCCGTCAGCTCCTGGAGCTCTATCGGTACGACTTCTCAGAACTCGACCACAGCGACGTGGACGATCAGGGCTTCTACGGATATCGCTGGCTTGAAACCTATTGGTCGGAACCCGAGCGTCATCCTTTCTTGTTCACCGTTGACGGGCATCCCGCCGGGTTTGCGCTCGTGCGGACGGGCAAAGTCACGGAGATGGCCGAGTTCTTTGTCCTGCGGAAGTACCGAGGCCAGGGAATCGGGACAAAGGCTGCGCGCTGGGTCTTTGCCCTGTTCCCCGGGAAATGGCTCGTCTCGCAGGTTCCCGGAAATGCGGTCGCGACGCGATTCTGGCGAGCCGGGATTCCCGTTCCCTTCGACGAGCAGCGTTTGGAGAGCGGCGAAGTCCGGCAGGCCTTCACCGTCGTCAGCGAGCGCTGATCGCGACCGGCGTCGGCACTGAGCCGCAGCACGAATCCGCCCCCGCGCCGCCTCGCCCGTCGGTCGAGCAGACGCCGGTGTCCGGGAGCGTGAGCTCGACTCTGTCCGCGGCCGCGGTGTCTCCGGCGAGGGCTGCGGCGACGGAGCGCACCTGCTCATAGCCGGTGGCCATGAGGAAGGTCGGGGCCCGGCCGTAGGACTTCATCCCGACGATGTAGAAGTCCTTCTCTGGGTGGGCCAGGAGCTTGGCGCCATGGGGCGGGACGGTGCCGCAGCTGTGGAAGTCCGGGTCGATCAGGGGCCCGAGCCGCCGGGGGGCTTCGACGGCGGGATCGAGGTCAAGGCGGAGCTCGGACAGGATCGAGAGGTCGGGCCGGAATCCCGTGGCCGGGACGATCCGGTCGACGTCGAGGGTCCGTCCGTCGTGCGCATGGACTCGTACGGCAGGGCCGTCGAGGATCTCGAGTCGCTGGAGGCGGAAGGCCGTGACGAGTTCGACCCTGCCGGTGTCGACGAGGCGATGGAGGCGCGTGCCGAGCTGCCCGCGAGCCGGGAGCTCGTCGGCGTCCCCGCCCCCGTAGGCGCGGGCCGGGGATTCTGCGCGGATGGCCCAGAGGACGTGAGTGCCGGGCGAAGTGCGGGCGAGCTCGGCGAGGGCCAGGACCGAGTTGGCCGCAGAGTGCCCGGAACCCACGACGAGCGTGCGTCGCCCGGCGAATCCGTCCCGGGCGACGTCGGGCAGGGGGCCGGTGACGAGTCCTGCCGTTCGGGCGGCGGCCTCTCCCGGGGCGGGGAGGCCAGAAGCCCCGAGCGGCGCGGGGGTGTTCCACGTGCCAGAGGCGTCGATCACGGCTCGGGCAACGACCTCGCTCGTCGCGCCCCGGTCGTTCTGGACCCGTAGGACGAACGGGGCTTGCTCCCGGCCGAGGCTTCTGCCCTTGTCCAGGCCCCGCCGGGTGACGGCCGTGACCCGGGCTCCGAACCGGATGCGCGGTGCGAGCTCGGGGGTGGCGGCAAGGGGTTTCAGATAGTCGGAGACAATCCGCTCTCCCGTCGGCAGCGCCGTGGGGCGGGGGGCCTCCCAGCCGTGCCTTTCCAGAAGACGGCGGCCGGCGGGGTCCAGGTTGTAGCGCCAGGTCGAGAAGACCCGCACGTGCCCCCATTCACCCACTGCCGCTCCGACCGTGGGGCCGGCTTCGAGGACGAGGGGTTCGAGGCCGCGCTCGAGCAGGTGCGCGGCCGCGGCCAGGCCGACGGGGCCGGCGCCGATGACGGCGACCGGGAGATCTCCCCAGTCCACTGGCGCTCAGGCCCCGGTCGGGAGGAGTTCGGCGATCAGGGACTCGATGCGGCCCTTGATCTGGTCTCTGATGGGACGCACGGCCTCGACGCCCTTGCCCGCGGGGTCTTCGAGGTCCCAGTCCTCGTAGCGCTTGCCGGGGAAGATGGGGCACGTATCGCCGCAGCCCATGGTGATCACGACGTCGGAGTCCTTGACCGCCTGCGTGGTGAGGATCTTGGGGGTCTCGGTGCGGATGTCGATGCCCTCTTCGAGCATCGCCTCCACCGCGGCGGGGTTGACCTTCTCGGCCGGCTCGGATCCCGCGGAACGGACCTCGACCCTGCCCTGCGAGAGGTGGTTGAGGTAGGCGGCGGCCATCTGGGACCGGCCGGCATTGTGGACGCAGACGAAGAGGACGGACGGCTTGTTCTCTGCTGGGGCAGCGCTCATGAGATGACTTCCTTCTCGGCAGTGGGAACGGCGGTGATGACGGAGGGGTACAGCACGCGGATCAGAAGGAGCCCGAGCGCGCCCCCGACCAGCTGGGCGACGATGAACCCGGGGGCGGAGGCTGGGGCTATTCCGGCGAAAGTGTCGGTGATGATGCGGGCGACCGTCACCGCCGGGTTGGCGAAGCTGGTCGAGCTCGTGAACCAGTACGCCGCGGCGATGTAGCCGCCCACGGCGAACGCGACCCTGTCGGCGCGGCCGGAGCGGACCGCGCCGAAGACGACCAGCAGCAGCCCGACCGTTGCAACCACCTCGCCGAGCCACAGGCCCGGCCCCGTCCGCACGTGGGTGGAGAAAGCGACGGGGGCGAGGCCGAACATCAGATTCGCCAGCACCGCACCGACGAGGCCGCCGATGAACTGCGCGGCGATGAGGAACCCTGCGGTCCGCCAGCCGATCACCCCCAAAGCCTTCTCGACGAGCGTCACGACGGGGTTGAACGAGGCGGAGACCGGCTGCAGCGCCACGATCAGGGCGATCAGGGCAGCGCCGGTGGCGATGCTGTTCTCCAGCAGCGCCAGGCCCGTATCGCTGGGCGAGAGCCGCGAGGCCATGACGCCCGAGCCGACGACGGCGGCTACCAGGAAGGCCGTTCCGACCAGCTCGGCGGCCGTGCGGCGCACGAGGAGACTCACAGGCCCTGCCCGCCGATCAGGGCGGCCAGGCTCGCCAGCGCCTCCGGGCGTGCCCTGTAGTAGGCCCAGACCCCGCGCTTCTCCCGGTCGAGCAGGCCCACCTCGTGCAGGACCTTGAGATGGTGGCTGATCGTGGGCTGGGAGAGGTCGAAGGCGTCGTTCAGGTCGCACACGCAGGCCTCCCCGCCCTCGTGCGAGGCCACCAAGGACATCAGCCGCAGTCGCACCGGGTCACCCAACGCCTTGAGCAGCGGCGCGACCTGCTCGGCGTCCTGCTCTGAAAGCGGCTCCCTCGAGAGGGGGGAGCAGCAGGCGGCGGCTTGGAGGGGGGTCAGCCCCAGATTCATCGACACACGTAAATATTTACAGATGTCGATGTGTTCGGCAAGCCCCGCTCATCCGTGGGATGGCTCGCCTGCCCGAACCGCCAGTGGGCCCGCGACGCGCAGCTGCTCGTGGTCGACGAGCCACTCCACGGATTCGAGCACGGCCTGTTCCGGCTGGTAGCGGGGGGAGTAGCCCAAGAGGGACTTGGCCTTCTCGATGCTGAAGCAGTGGCTGCGTGACAGATGCGCCCACGTCGACTCCCCGAGCTCCGGCGTCGTTGTCCGGCGGAAGTCCTCCCATGCTACGGTTTCGAGCTTCGCCGTCTGGCCGAACCAGCCGGCTGCGATCTCCGCATAGCCCCGGACGCTCAGGGCCGTGGGGGCGACGATATTGAAGTCCTCGCCGGCGGCGGCGTCGCGATGCTCGAGGGCTTTCTCGAACGCCTGGGCGACGTCGTCGGCGTGGACGTGGTGCATCATCTCGGTTCCGCTTCCGGGGATCCGAAGCGGCTGGCCGGCGGAGAGCGTGAACCAGACGGCGGGATCGAGATTGCCGAGCGGCCCGATGGGGTGCCAGCCCGGCCCTACGATGTGACCCGGATGCAGGGATGTCGTGACCAGCCCGCCCGAGGCTGTCTCTTCCTTGAGCATCCCCGCGATGCGATTCTTCTGGACGCCGTACTCGCCGAAGGGCGGTGCCGCGGCGTCGCTGCCCTCGGAGATCGGCAGCTTGCGGCTCGGGCCGTAACGCCAGATCGAGCCGCAGTGGAGGAGATGCCCGACCTCGCCGCGAAGCCGCTCGACGAGAGCGGTCGCCGATTCGAGGGTGAAGCAGACGAGGTCGACGACGACGTCGGCACCCAAGGCCGCTACCCGGTCCCCGAAAGTGCCCTCCCGGTCTTCGTGCTCCCGGTCGGCAGCGACCTGGCGAACGTGCTGCCATTCCGGCGCATCGACATAAGTCCGGTGGCTTCCGCGGCTGATGTTGATGACTTCATGGCCCGCGCGCACGAGCCGGGGAACGAGAAAGGAGCCGATATGGCCGCTGCCGCCGATCACCACGATTTCCATAGGACCGACGTTAGGCGCCCGGCCCGTGGCATGGGGAGGGTCTGCCAGGACCACCCAGTTCGGTCAGAGGTTGGCCCGCGAAGCCACGGCGGTGCGGACGGCCTCTCCTTCGGCGAGGAGCTCGAGCAGCCGGGAAGTGAAGCGCGCCGCCGGAGCACCGTCCACGACGTCATGGTCGACGGCAATGGTGAGATGGCCGATCTCTCGCTCCTGCGGACGCCCGTCGACCGTCCGTGGCTCCCAGCTGATCCCGCCGACGGTGACTGCGAGGGTTCCCCCGCCAGGACTCAGCGCCCAGCCCGCGGTTCCCGTACCCATGCCGACGTTGTTGACCCCCGCAACCCCGAGCCGCAGGGCCCACGGGATGCTCTGGCTCATCCAGCGCATGAGCCAGGGGATGAGCACAGTGGGTATCGCGGTCAACCAGCGCTGCCCGGTGATGGCCTCCGACGTGCTGTCCTGGGCCGCCCGTATCTCGGCATGGATCTCGATCAGGGATTTCGTGTCGGCATGCCGGATCGGCAGGTAGCTCACCGCGGACTGGCCGCCGCCGACGCGTTCGACCAGAACTTCCACGATCACTTCGTCGACGAAGACCAGACTGCGGCCGCGGCGAAGCGCATTCATCCGAGGGAATTCGCCCAGGGCCCGAGCCACGCAGGAGACCACGTATGCCGTGAACGAGAGCCTCTCGCCCGTGCGTTCGCGGTGCTCGCGCAGGAGGGCCCGCGGAACCGTCAGATCGGCTTCGACGAGGCCGTACATCAGGTGCCGCTTGCGGGCGATCTCCTGACCGGCGGCAAGGGCACGCCGCTCTCTGGTGAGTCGTTCGATCCGGTATCCGGGAGAGCGTTCCATGAGGCATCCACCTTTCGCCGAGGTGTCCTCACGAGACCACAATTCCACGCTACGCGGTCGGTCAAGCAGGGGCGTCGCTTTTCTTAGAACCGTCTTAGACCTTGGGGTTCATCATTGTCTGGTATGGACGTCTCGCCTGAGCTGATGACCCTTCCCTGCGAAAATCCACAGGCGTTTTTCAGTGAGGCCACAAGCGAGTCCTCCATGCTGGAAATACAGTTCGAGGACCCAACGAAGAGGAGGAGAGCATGAGCCGCAGCATTCGTGAAACGGGGCGCCGCCGCGCACGTCAGGCGACCTTCTCTCTGGGAGCGACGAGCGTGCTCGGAGCCGCCGCGATCGCCGCGGCTGTCTACGCGCCGTCGGCCGCCGCGACGGGGTCGACGACGAGCGGCACCTCATCGGATTCAAGCGGAAATCAGACGTACCAGCAGGCGCCTCAGCCGGCGCAGGGCGGCGACTCGTCGAATTCCGGCGGCTCGCAGCAGTACCAGCCGTACCAGCAGGGGCTCCAGTCCTCGCAGGGCGGCGGTGCCTTCGGCCATTCGTCGGGGTCGTGACTGATTGAACGAGATCTTCTGGGCCTTCGGCCGCGCGAGCGGCATCGTCTCGCTCGGCCTCTTCACGCTCGTGGTCGTGCTCGGGATCGTGAGCCGTTCGGGCAGGCCACTGCCGGGGCTCCCGCGCTTCTCGGTGGCGCTCCTGCACCGCAGCACGTCGTTGATCGCACTGGTGTTCCTCGTCCTGCACGTCAGCACGCTCATGCTCGATCCCCACGCAAAGCTCTCCCTGGTGAATGCGATCGTCCCGTTCACGGCGGGTTGGAATCCGTTCTGGGTCGGCCTCGGCACGGTGGCCTTCGACCTCGTCATCGCGCTGGTCGTCACGGGCCTCCTGCGTCAGCGCATCGGGCAGCGCGCCTTCCGGGCGATCCATTGGGCCGCCTATGGGATGTGGCCCTTCGCCTTCGCGCACGCGCTGGGCTCGGGGACCAACGCGGTGGACCTGTGGTTCCAGGCCTATGCGTGGGGCTGCGCGGGCATCGTCGCGATCACGATCGGATGGCGGCTGAGCGCGAATTTCATGGAGACATCCCGGGCCCGGCTCGGACGGATCTGAGGAGGAGAGATGACCGAGATGACGCTGGACCCGCGGCAACTGGGCACCGGCGGCCTCTTCGCCGCAGCAGAGCCGGATCTGGCCACCCACGAGGCTGCCTACGGCAAGCGTCCTTCCGGTTGGACCCGTCAGGCGCTCCTTGCGGAACTCGAGGCTTCTGGCCTGACCGGTCGCGGGGGCGCCGGATTCCCTGCATGGCGCAAGCTCGGAGCGGTGGGCGCGGGCCGCCCCGTCGTGATCGCGAACGGAGCCGAGGGCGAGCCTGTCAGCCGCAAGGACGCCGCCCTCCTGCGTCAGGCGCCGCACCTTGTCCTCGACGGACTAGTCACTGCAGGCGAGGCGCTCGGCGCCTCGGCACTGTTTCTCTACGCGACGAGGGATTCGCTCACGAGCGTCGCGCTTGCTCTCGACGAGCGGCGCGACAGGCCTCGGGTCAAGCTCGTCGAAGCTCCCGAAGCGTTCATCTCAGGGGAGGCCTCCGCCGTCGTCAACGCCCTGGAGACGGGGATGGCCCTGCCGCGGGACAAGGCAACCCGAATCGCGAAGTCCGGCTACCAGGACCGTCCCACCCTGCTCCACAACGTCGAGACCTTGGCCCATCTCGCTCTCGTGGCAAGGTACGGCGCGCAATGGTTCCGCGGCGCCGGAACCCCCGAGGACCCGGGGACGAGGCTCTACAGCCTCTCGGGAGATGTCCCGGCCGAATGGGTGGTGGAGGCGCCCGGCGGAGCCACGCTGCGGGATGTCCTGCGCCTTGGCGGCGCCGAACCGAGCACGCTCGCGGCAGTCCTCGTGGGCGGCTTCCACGGGGCGTGGGTGCCGGCCGAGGGCTTCGACCTGCCGCTGACGCCCCGCGGGCTGGCCCGCTACGGTGCGACCCCAGGCGCCGGAGTGCTCCTGGCCCTGGCCCGAGGGCGCTGCGGGCTGGAGACCTCGGGAGGCATTGCCAGGTACCTGGCGGAGAGCTCGGCCCAGCAGTGCGGACCCTGCATGTTCGGCCTTCCCGCCATGGCAACCGTGCTCGAACGGATCGCAGCCGGTGAGCGGACTCCGTGGCTCGCTTCCGAAGCGGAGCGGCTCGCCGGGCTCGTGACGGGTCGAGGCGCGTGCCGGCATCCCGATGGCAGCGCGAAGTTCGTCCGCAGCTCCCTTGCCGTCTTCAGGGACGAGGTCAAAGCGCATCTCTCCGGAGGCTGCGTTGCCCATCGCGGGAGGGTCCGATGAGCCGCACTCAGCTCGAGCTCCACATAGACTTCGCCCGCTGCGACGGCCGGGGCCTGTGCACCGAGCTCCTGCCCGAGCTCCTCGCCCGCGACGACTGGGGCTATCCGGTGGGCAGGGGCGGCCGGGACATTCACGTGCCGGAACGCCTCGCCGTCGCAGCTCAGGACGCCGTGGACCTGTGTCCTCTCCAGGCACTCATGCTGCGCAGGGTCACCCGAGCCTGAGCCCGGGTCTGGCGGCGGGCGATTCGAAGGGTTACGGTCCAGAAGCGGCTCACCTTTCGAATCAACAATGGAACGACATTGGCTGGCAGGAATAGGGCCTCCTGGGGCCGTCCGGAACTTGCCGCGGCTACCGCGGCGATCGCGGCTGCCCTCGCCGTCGTCGTCGCCGGGTGCACCGGACTGCCGCCTGATGGGCAGACGACGTCGAGCGGCGGCTCGGGTGCCGCGGCAGGGGCGACGGCGTCGACCGCGACTCCGGCGGCCGCGGCGGCCCCGTCCCCGACACTGTCCGCGCCGCCCGACTATCTGTCTTCCCTCGTGGCCGGCGCCTCGGGGCCGGGGCACCTGCAGCCGGGATCCGACCCTTCGGCCTTGCCCTTCCCGATCCTGATCGCCGACAAGCTGAACAACCGGGTGATCATTGTGGACCCCCAGGGCCGGATCGTCTGGCAGTACCCGAGGCCAGGCGACCTGACGAAAGGCGAGACGTTCTCCGTCCCCGACGACGCCTTCTTCACTCCGGATGGGAAGCAGATTGTGGTGACGGAAGAGGACGACGAAATCATTCGCGTCATCGACATCCAGACCCACAGAGCGACATACCACTACGGCACGGCCGGGGTCCCCGCGTCCACGCCAGAGCACCTCCATCATCCCGACGACGCCATGATGCTGCCCGACGGGACGATCCTGGGCGCCGACATCATGAATTGCCGCCTCATCGCGATCCCGCCGGGCGGGACGAACATCGGCCGGCAATTCGGAAACGGGGTGTGCGTGCACAACCCCCCGGCGTCGTACGGAAGCCCCAACGGTGTGTTCCCGCTCAGCGACGGCAATTTCCTGGTCACCGAAATCAACGGCAGCTGGGTCGACGAGATCACTCCCAAGGGCCAGCTCAAACGGTCGGTGCGTCTACCGGCGGTCGCGTATCCATCGGACAGCAACGAAGTCCGAACCGGCGTCTATCTGGCTGTCGACTATTCAGGTCCCGGGCAGATTGTGGAGTTCGATTCGAACGGCAAGGTCCTCTGGCGGTACGCGCCGGCCGGAACGCAGGCCCTCAACCACCCGTCCCTCGCCCTCCCGTTGCCGAATGGCGACGTCATCGCCAACGACGACTACAACGACCGCGTCATTGTCATAGACCCCCGTACGAACAAGGTCGTCTGGCAGTACGGCGCAGACCACGTCGCGGGCAACAATCCGGGACTCCTGGCCAACCCGGACGGCGTCGACCTCTACCCGCCCCACTCGTTGATGATGACGCACGCCATCACCGCAGGGCGCCCGTAAGCTCTGCGTCGAGCGCCTTCGAGTGAGCCTTCAGGGCTGAGCCAGACCGTGCCGGACCCGGCGCAGCCCAGGAGCGCCTGCAGGGCGCCGTTCAGCGCGGAGCAGCAGCACAAGGGCCACGAGCATCACCGCGGCGTAGCCGGTGAGGAACCATGAGAAGAACAGGCCGAGGGCCACGTGGAAGGCGATGGCGCACAGGAGCCCGATCCGGGCCGGCCGTCCGCCTGAGAGGATCAGAATGCCGACCACGGCCTCGAAGGCAATGAGCAGCCCGATGAAGAAGGCGTGGTTCGCGGGCACGACGGCGTTCCACGCCTGTGTCACCCACCCGAATTTGGCGTCGTCGGCGAAGCCCGAGTAGTCGTCTCCCGAGGCAAGGAACGAGGCGTTCACCCCGGCGCCCCCGGAATCGGTGGCCTGCCGGTCTTGGTTTCAGGCTAGGTCTGAGGCCGTTCGGGGTGTCAGAGTCAGAAGTCCCCACAGCACGCTGGGCCGCCCCTGCGGCCCGTTCCGGCCGGTGCTAGTGTGCGATGATGGCACATCTCCTCGCCTGGATTTCGCAATCCGGGGTCGTGCAAGGGGTGATCATCGGCGCCACCTTGGCATTCCTCACGGCGATCCTCGTCATGAATGCCGTTCTTCGCAGGATCACGACGACGGCCAACGGCTGGAGCTCGATCCGCGAATGCGGCCAGCCAGGCAACGGGATCCTCGTGAGGGCGGCCTGTGCCAAGGCCCTGCCCGCCGTCAACGTGTTCGAGGAGGCCGCTTATTGGACCACGAAGACGGACGACGCGGGGCGCGCGCTCAATGGCCGTCATGAATATGTCCTGCATTTTCCACCGGGCCAGCTCCCTCCCAGTGAGGCCTTCTGGTCGCTGACGGTCACCGACGTCGTCGGCTACATGGTGAAGAATCCCATTGATCGCTCTAGCTTTGACGATCGTTCGAATTTGGTGGAGAACGCCGACGGCTCCATCGATGTCCTTCTCCAACATGCCGCTCCAACCGGGGCCGAGCAGAACTGGCTGCCGACCCCTTCGGGCAAATTCAAGCTGATGCTTCGCGCCTACTTGCCCGGGATGCCGATTCTCGACGGCACCTACCGCGTGCCGCAGGTGGTCAGGGCGAGGTGAGATGAACCGGCTGATCCTGAAGTACGGATATCCCCTGACGGCCGTGATACTGGCTGTCTTCGCGTGGGTCGTCTACCAGCGGATAGCCCGCGGATGGGGCGACGTCGTCCCGCTCGCGGTGACGGCAGCCATTGTGTGGGCGCTGGGCACTCCTGCCTTCATCTACCTTTGGCCGCGTCTCACGGTCAACGGCTTCAAGCGGGCCATCGTCAAGCGCGGTTTCGGCGGTGGCCCGATTCCCGTCAACACGCTCTACGCGGAGCCCAGCACCTCGTCCCCTTCGGCGTCGAACGCGAGCCTGATGGGCACCGGAACCGATGACGTGCTCTATATCGCCGGCTGGCTCGACTTGAGGAGGGGCCCGCAAGTCCTGCACACGCCCGACATGGCCGGCCGGTATTACAGCGTGCAGTTCACCGATCCATCGGATAGCGCCAATTTCGCCTACGTGGGCAAGCGCACGACGGGAACCACGGCAGGCGAGTATGTGGTGAGCGGACCACGCTGGAGGGGAACCGTGCCGGACGGCATGGCGCACATACCTTCCCCCAGCGATTCCGTTCTCGTGATCGGCCGGGTGTTCGTCGAGAGCGAGAGCGATCGTCCGAGCGCCTATGCGCTCGCGAAGCAGATCCAGCTCACGCCGCTCGATCGGTAGCCAGCACGGAATGCGGGCCCGTGCCCGTTTCGATCCCCCCGGGCTTTGGGCCCCCGCCCAAGGCCCGGAGCGCGTTGAGGATCGTTGCGACGTCGACCAACTCCTGCAGGAGAGCACCGGCGACCGGCGGCAGCACGCCGGTGAGGGCCACCACCATGAGCCCGACGCTGAGCGCGATCCCGAGCCAGATGGACTGGAGCGCGACCTTCACGGTGCGCTGGGAGATTTCGACCGCCTTCGCGGCACGCGAGATGTCGTCGACAAGGACGACGGCGCCCGCGGACTCGCTCGCGGCGGTCGCCCCCCGCGCGCCCATGGCGATGCCGACGTCGGCCGCTGCGAGCACTGGGGCGTCGTTGACCCCGTCGCCCACCATGAGCACAGGCCGAGGTTCGGCCGCGCGCACGGCCTCGACCTTCTCGAGCGGGAGGAGCCCGGAGCGGACCTCGGTGACCCCCAGCTCCGCGGCGATGCTGCGGGCGGTGGCCTCGGCGTCGCCCGTGAGCATGAGGACGTGCGCGGCACCGGCTCGCTTGAGCCGCGCCAAGGTCGCCTTCGCCTCGGCGCGGGGAGCGTCGCGCAGGACGACGACGCCAGCGGGCACGCCGTCGACCGCGACGTAGACCGCGAGCTCTCCCGGACGCAACGGCGGTTCAGGGAGCTCGGCCCCGGTCTGGTCGACGACGAAGGACCGCTTGCCGACGTGCACCTGCCGCCCCCCGACGGCGGCGCTCACGCCATTCGTGGCCACTTCCTCCGCGCCCTCGACGGGCCGAAGCCCGACCCCTCGGGCGGCGGCGGCCTCGACCACCGAGGCGGCCAGCGCGTGCGATGAGTACTGTTCCGCCGAGGCGACGAGAGCGAGCAGCTCGTCGGGGTCCAACCCCGAGGCCGGGCGGACCTCCACGAGCTCGGGGCGCCCCTGGGTGAGTGTTCCGGTCTTGTCGAACGCCGCCGTCCGGATCCGGGCGAGGATCTCCAGGACGGCGCCCCCTTTGACGATCACCCCGTTCTTGGCGGAGCGGCTCATCCCGCCGAGGAACGCCACCGGCGCCGCGATGAGAAGGGGGCATGGCGTCGCCACGACCAGCACCTCGGCGAAGCGGACCGGGCTGCCGGAGGCCCACCATCCGAGTCCGGCGAGTGCGAGCGAGAAGACCGTGAACGGCACTGCATAACGATCGGCGAGCCGGACGACCGGGGCTCGGCTCTCCGACGCCTGACGTACCAGGGCGACGATCTGGGAGAACTGGCTGTCCGCCGCGGTCGTCGTCGCGCGGAGCAGGACCGCGACGGGACCGTTGACCGAACCGCTCAGCACGGGTTCGCCCTCGGCTCGCTCGACCGGAAGGCTTTCGCCCGTGAGGGAGGATTCGTCGAAGACGCCAGCACTCGAGGCGAGCGCGCCGTCGACGGGGACGACCTCGTTAGGACGCACGACGAGGAGGTCGCCCGGGAGGACGGCATCGAGCGGGACGTCCTCGACGCCGTCGGCCGTCTGCCGGTGGGCGACGCGCGGGGCGCGGTCGAGCAGGGCGGTGAGCTCGCGCCTCGCGCGCCCGGCCGCGAAGTCTTCGAGCGCCCCGCCGCCCGTGAGCATGAGCACGATGATGACGGCGGCGATGTCCTCCTGCACGGCGAGGGTGGCGGCGATGGCGGTCACGGCGAGGATGTCGAGGCCCCACCTCCCGTGGAGGATCTCGCGGACCATGCCGCCGGCCGTCCAGAGCCCCACAGCCGCGGCGAACGCCCCCGCCAGAAGGTCGCCGGCGGTTCCCTGTCCGGCGGCCTTGAGCGCGAGGGACACCGCCAGCACGACGAGCCCGGTCAGGACCAGGGGATATCGGCGTGCAACAGTGACGATGGCCAGCAGGACGCGCTCCACGAGGGCCAGTCTCCGACCTGCCGACCCGCCGCGCTAGGGTGCTTGGGCCCGCGGGTGGTCTCCCGCCCTAGCCGGCCGTCGCCGCGACCGTGATGTCCTCGAGGTTGGGCAGGGCATGGCCCAGAAGGTGGGCGGCCTCGGCGCGCAGGGCGTCGGCCTCGGCAGCGGTGGTCGAGGCGTCAACGCGGACCAGAGCCGATCCGTGCAGACGGTGGCCGATCCACCGCAGCTGGACGCGCTCGACACGGAGAACGCCGGGAGTGTCCGTGAGGGCCCGCTCTGCGCGGTCGACGAGCTCGGGCTCGACGCCGTCCAGCAGTCGGCGCCCCAGGCTGCGGACAGTGCCCCAGAGGAGCACGAAGATCGCGACGCTGATGAGCAGGCCGACGATCGGGTCTGCGAGCGGGAACCCGAGCATGACGCCGACGGCGCCGACGACGACGGCGAGCGAGGTGAACCCGTCGGTGCGGGCGTGGATGCCGTCGGCGACGAGGGCGGCGGAACCGATCCTGCGCCCGACGCGGATGCGGTAGACCGCCACGGCCTCGTTTCCTGCGAAGCCGACGACGCCGGCCGCCGCCACCCACCAAAGGTTCTCCAAGGGGTGCGGGTGGATGAGCCGCTCAACCGACTGCCATGCGGCCACGATGGCCGAGAGGGCGACGACCGCGATGATGAACAGCCCGGAAAGGTCCTCGGCCTTGCCCAGCCCGTAGGTGTAGCGGCGCGTCGCGGGGCGACGGGCCAGCACGAAAGCGACCCAGAGAGGCACCGCGGTGAGAGCGTCCGAGAAGTTGTGCACCGTGTCCGCGAGGAGCGCGACAGATCCGCTGACGAGCACCACGAGGAACTGCAGAACGGTCGTGCCCAGGAGTACGAACAGGCTGATCTTGAGCGCTCGCACTCCTTCGGTGCTCGCCTCGAGCGCGTCGTCGATGGAGTCGGAGGAGTCGTGCGTGTGCGGGACGAAGAACTCCTTGAGCGTGCCGAGGAATCCGTGGGAGTGGTCGTGGGAGTGGTCGTGGCCATGGTGCTGATGACCGTGATCATCGTGCGCGTGATCATGCCCGTCATGGTCATGGTCATGGTTATGGCCATGGTCGTGGTCATGGGCATGCTCGTGCGCGCCATTGTCGGGGCTGCGTGTCTCGCCCGCGTGCGCGTGATCTGCGCTCATGCGGTTTCCTTCCGTGCTGTGTCCGCATCCGGGGCTGTGTCCGCATTCGGGTGGTGGTGGCGGGGGACGCCGCCGAGCGAATGCTCGGCCTGGAAGATCGCGTCGGAGACCATCTGCGACGCGTGCTCGTTGGCGAGCCGGTAGAACGCCTTCGTACCCTCCTGCCGAGCCGTGACGATGCGGGCCAGGCGGAGCTTGGCAAGATGCTGCGAAACCGCCGCGGGGGCCTTGTCGACGATGTCCGCGAGATGGTTCACGGAGAGCTCGCCGCTCTCCCGCAGGGCAAGGATAATCCGGACCCGTGTCGCGTCCGCGAGCATCGAGAACACCTCGACGGCCAGGTCCACATACTGCGAGTCGGGGTCCAAGCCGCAAATCCTATTATCTGCATGCATACGCAGATACTACCGGGCCGCAGGCTCCGCCCACCCCTCTTAGTGGGTCCCGTCCGGAAGCGGGCCTTCGCCGCCGAACGCATCACCTCTGAAATATCCCGGATCTGGCGCAGCGCGCGATCATGAAGGCGCTCTACGGTCAGCGACTCGATGCGGATGTCCTGGTCGGCAAGCAGGAGGAACGTCTCCCACAGCAGGGATTTGCCGGTCGCCGCGCTGATGGGGCCCTCGAGTTCGAGCTGACTGGGGTGCCCGCCGGGGGCGTGGGCCCGGTTGAGTGGGCCGAGCTTCGGCGCTTCCTCGCCGATCCACGCCGTCGCGCGGCGAGCGACAAAGCGGGGAGTGCCGAAGGCTCAGTGCAGCCCGATCAGGAGCATCTGGTCGGTCCCCGGGATGCAGGTCTGGAGGAAGATCGGCGGGTAGCCGCCCGCAAATCCCCCGAGGACCCCCGGGGGTGCCGAGTTGGGGACCACGAGCCGCTGGAAGGCGGTGAACGTCCCATAGCCTTGGACCGTCACGACGGTGCCCGGCTGGATCCAGCTCATGCGGCTCCACCCTCCGCAGAAGTCGTGTTCGACGATGCTCACCGACACCGTGACCGGCGTGAAGCGGATTGGCCCTACGCAGGCGTCCACCGCGGACTGCCCGCCGGCTCCCGCGACGGGGATGTACGCCATCGCCGCCGCGGGGGCCTGCTGCACGGGTGCCGTCGCCGCGGCGGGGGCTGCGGCGGCGACGGGGTCTGGCGCGGCCGGGGGCGCCGGCGCCGGAACGGGGGCCTGAGCCGCGGCGGCGGCCGCCGCCTGCGCTTGCTGGGCAGCCCGCTCCTCCTCGGCCTTCTTCTGGGCAGCTGCGGCTGCTGCGGCCGCAGCCTTGGCGGCCGCCTCTTGCTGTGCCTTGAGCTGTGCGGCGTCGTTCGTGAGCACCGCGGCCCGCTGGACGATTTCGCGGTGCTCCTGCTGCGCGTCGGGAACAGGGGGCGCGGCTTGGAGAGAGGCCCCCGAGTGCGCCGCGGCGGGGTCTGCCGGGGCTGGGGGCTGCGTGAGCGTACCCCCGACGAGCAGGAGGCCCCCGAGGGCCGCCGTTGCTGCGATAGACGAGCGTCTGAGGACTGTCTTCCGTTCCATAGTCGAACCTCTGATCGGCGCCGGCCCCTAGCTCCGGCGGGTGATCCCACGGTCCTTGGACGCGTCTAACGCGGTAAACGGGCCTGGCAGGAATTGAGTCCTCGACCGCCCAGATTCAAGTGATAGGCCAAGGCCAGTTCTGGGGACGGTGCGTACAAGTCGCGGGAAAAGGCAAGTAGGAGACGACTCGGGCGAAAGCGAGAGCGAGCGTTCTCCCGGGAAACTAAGGGCGAATTCCCAGCCAGTTGGCAGATAACAGAAGGGACCCAGAAAGATCCTTGATATTCCGCGGTTCCGGAGCCCTTCAGGGGGTGCCGGGGCTGCGAATTGCGGTGCGAGCCCCGACCTTAGAATCGGCTATGAATCAGCTATGAGGCGGCAACGCTTTGCTCGTCCTGCCTGCCTTGGTTCGCCAACAACTCCCACTTTCGAGAGGCAGGCCTTCATGCTGGCGTGGACGACGACGCGGGGCGGCTGGGCGGCGTGACCACCACCCGGGGCCGGATCGGCTGGGTGACAAACCTAGCGGCTCCCTATCGCCGGCCGGTGTGGGCGGACTTGGCGAGGAAGGCCGAGCTAGAGGTCTTCCTCCTCGAGAACGCTGATCGATTCGGGCGGGAGTCGAGCAACCGCGACCCAGAGTGGATGGCGTACGATGACGCCGCGTACCCCGTGGCGGAAATTCCCACCTTCCGCGTTTCCGTGGGGGAGCGGCAGGTCTTCGTGCCGCGCAGCGCGAAAGGGCTGCCGGGGCACGGTCTCCACGCACTGGTCCTTGGCGGGTGGGAGTCGCCCGCGTACTGGCTCTCCGCCCTCCGTGCACGCCGGGCGGGAGCACGATTGGTCGGCTTCTATGAATCGACCCTTGCCTCGCATGCCTTCCGGAGCGGCCCAGTCGCCCGCGCTCGCCGGTCGTTCTTCACCCGACTGGACGCCGTCGTCGTGCCTGGCCGCGCTTCCGAGCGTGCGGTCCTCGCGATGGGCGTCGATCCGTCGAAAGTCCACGTTGGATTCAACCCCGTCGATGTGCAGGGGATCCACGCCGCTGCCGCGCTGGCCCGGCAGGCCCAGCCCTCCCCGGGCGGTACCGGCCACCGCTTCCTGTACCTCGGCCAGCTCGTCGGGCGGAAGAATGTCGGCAGCCTCATCACGGCGCTCTGGCGGCTCGGCGAGTCGGATGATTCGCTGACCGTGGCGGGCACCGGGCACCTCACGCCCCAGCTCATCGAGCTGCGCGACGAACTCGGGCTCCGGCACAGGGTCACGTTCATCGGTGCCGTCCGGTACGAGCAGGTCCCCGAACTGCTCGCGCAGCACGAGACGCTTGTCCTCCCGTCGAACGAGGAGGTGTGGGGGCTCGTGGTCAACGAGGCACTGGCCGCGGGGCTGCACGTCGTCGTCACCCGCGCCTGCGGCGTGGCCGAGTCCGTCGAGGGAATGGACGGGGTGTTCGTCGCGGATGTTCCGGACAGCAGCGTCCTGGCGCACTCCATGCGGCGCAGCAGGCGCGAGTGGAATGGTCCGATCGCCAGCCCCGAAATTCTCGCCCACACGCCCGAGGCATTCGCCGACGTCGTTCTGGGGGCCGCTTTCGGCGAGTGACCCAGCAAGCCCCTGTATTCTCATCAGGGGCTGGGCAGGGGCAGCATTCGGGGAGGAACGTGGCGGCAAATCGGGGTGCAGCGGGACCGACCGCGCTGGTGAAAGCCCTCGGTGTGACGGGGGAAGTTCTCATCACCGTCGCGGTGATCATCGGGCTCTTCGTCCTCTGGTACGCGTACTTCAATCCATGGGTCGTGGGGCTGCGCCAAGAACAGACCGCCGCACAGCAGAGCCGGCAGCTCTCCCAGCAGCTCAAGAGCCAGGCAACGGCACCGGCGCCCGCTTCTTCTCCCGGGGGCGCGGCAAGCGATCCGAAACCGGCCGCCATCCCCGTCATGGCCGAGCCGGCCAACATCGCTGACACCATCGGCGTCGTCTACATTCCCCGCCTCGGCTCCGACTGGCGGCGGATTCTGCGGGAATCGGTCAACACCGAATTGGTCCTGAACAGCGTCACCGCTGGCGTCGGCCATTACACAGGCACGGCGATGCCCGGCGGCCTGGGGAATTTCGCGATTGCGGCGCACGACATCGGCTACGGCAACAGCTTCCTCAACCTGAGCAAGCTGCGCCTCGGGGACAAGGTCTACATTCAGACGTCGCTCGGCTGGTACACCTACGCGTTCCGGAATTTCCAATTCGTGCAGCCCGACGCCATTGACGTCCTCAACGCCGTGCCGACGGTGTCCCGGACTCCGGGGAACGACAGGCTCATCACGCTCACCACGTGCTATCCGGCGATCTTCCCGCCGCTCGAGCGCGTCGCCGCGTATGGGACGTTCGTGGGCTTCAGCACCACGCCGCCCGCGGAATTGGCTCCTCTACTCGCAAAGGACGGCTGAGATGTACCGCGCATTGTGGAGGAGCCTTCCCGGGCCCGTAGTGGTGCGAATTCTTATCCTCGTCCTGATCATTGCCGTGCTGCTCGTCGTCCTCGACCAGTGGGTCTTCCCGTGGATGGCGGCGACGTTCGTGGACGACGGGGCCACCGTGGGGACGGCGTCGTGAAGAATCTCGTGTGGGGAGGCGTCGTCGTCGTGCTGTTGGCGGTCGGCGGCTACGGCCTCACGGGCGCCCTCCAAGGCCTCGACCTGAGCCCCGCGCCTCAGGCGAGCGGCCCGGCGTCGTCGGCCTCCTCCCCGAGCCCCACGCCCAGCGCCAGCACGACCCCAACCGCGGTGAGCCTCGCGCGCTTCGATCCCTCGGCCCCCGCTTCCGCCAACCTCGAGCTGTTCAAGCGGGCCCTGGACAAGGCAGCCCAGTCGACGCCGGCGTCGTCGGTCGAGGGGAAGACGCTCACCGACGCGCTCGCCGGGGTCGGCTTCAGCGGCGCCGCGATGCAGCAGAGCGCTGACAGGACGAGTGCCAATCTTCAGGCCCCTACCCTCATGGTTTCGGTTCGCGTGGGCGCACAATGCCTCGTCGGCCAGTTCGTCAGGTCGGATGCGAGCGTCTCCACGGAGATTGCGGCGCCCATCCAGACCGGCGCGTGCCTCATCGGTCGGCAGGCGCCCGTCTCCTGAACGGGACGTGACGGAGCCCCTGGACCGTTGGCCCAGAGGCTCCGCTTTTCCATCCACATGACGGGGGATTCATGAAGAAGTGCTCCCAGCCTATGGCTGCGAAATGCCACCTCCGTGGCCGGAGCAGAGAGCCTCGGTGTTGCGGAATCCTGGCCTCTGCGTGGTCCGCCTAAACCGGCCAGGTGAGCAGCACACCGAGCCCGTTGAACACGATGTGCCCGGCGATCGAGCCGCCGAGGCGGTTCGTGGCAGCCGCCGTCGTCCCCGCGAGGAGCGCGAAGGCGAACGTCGAGATGCCGGTGAGCATGGCCTCGGTGGGAGTGCCGATGAGCAGGAGTGCGTGGACGAGCGCGAACGCGAGCGAGGTGAGAACGACGGCGGCTACCCACTTGGGCGCGCGGCCGAGCGGTTCGAGCGTGGCGGCGAGGCTCCGTTGGATGAGACCGCGGAAGTAGATCTCCTCGATCAAAGGGGCGATGAGCACCGGCGCGACGATCCCGAGCGCGACGGTCTGAACCGCTGGGTTCCCGAGGGCGCTCAGGGTCGGCTGCTGGAGGAGGCCGCTGGATCCCGTGAGCGTCAGGCGGAGGAACGCGTCGAACGCCCGCGCGAGGCAGCCGATCCCGAGGCCCCAGAGCGCGTCGAGGGGGTGGAACTTCAGCCCGAGGAAGGCGACAGTCTCGTTGAGTCGCTGGGGGGCGAAGCTCAGAACTATCGCAATCAGGAGCGGAATCCAGACGGCCAGATAGGAGGCGACACCGAGCAACGTGGAGTCGAACGCTCCCGGGGACGCCTCCTCGACCGCCCAGCCGAACATGAGGGCCGCCACGAGGCCGATGACGGCCCACGCGAGGCGTGGCAGGCGCAGGCGAGTCTTCGTGTCCATGGTTCTCCACTGAGTCGGTAATAGAAGTTGACCTATGGCAACATAAGTGTGGACACGGAGTGCAACCGTGTGACATCGGGGGAGGGCCTCTTGGAGCTTCGAGACTACATTCGCATCCTACGCACGGGCTGGGTCCTCGTCGTCGTGATGGCCCTCGTTGGCGTGGCGGCTGCGGCTGTTTTCTCGATTCTCAGCAAGCCCGAGTACAAGGCTTCCGCGCAGGTTTTCGTCTCGACGCAGTCCGGCGGGACCGTTTCGGACCTCGTTCAGGGCAGCACATTTACTCAGCAGCGGGTCAAGACCTATGCCGGCCTCGTGACGACACCAATTGTTCTTCTCCCCGTCATTTCGAATCTGCATCTCTCCGAGACGTCGGACGAACTCGCGAAATCGGTCTCGGCAACGGCGCCGCTTGACACGACGCTCATCGAGATTTCCGCGACCTCGCCGGACCCGGTGAAGGCCGCTGACATCGCGAACGGCATTTCCGAAAGCCTTACGAACGTCGTCCAGACCATCGAGTCGACGGGGACGCAGAGCGCTCAGGTGAAGCTGACCCGGGTGGAGCAGGCAGAGGTTCCCTCGTCTCCGGTCACGCCGAACGTGCCTATCAACGTTGCGCTCGGGCTGTTCGTGGGGCTTGCCCTCGGCATCGGAGCCGCGGTGCTCCGATACACGCTCGACAACCGGGTTCGGAGCGACAAGGACGTCGAGGCGATCAGCCCTGCTCCGATCCTCGGCGGGATTGCCTTCGACGCGAAGGCTCCGAAGCGCCCCCTCATCGTCCAGGACGATCCCCGCAGTCCCCGCGCCGAGGCCTTCCGCGCTCTGCGCACGAACCTGCAGTTCGTCGACGCCGGTGGGGACGGGGCCCGCAGCTTCGTCATCACGTCGGCAATGGAGAGCGAGGGCAAGAGCAGCACTGCTTCGAACCTCGCGATCGCCCTCGACAACGCCGGCCACAAGGTCATCGTGGTCGACGCTGACCTTCGCCGCCCCAAGCTCGCAACCTACATGGGTCTCGAGGGTGCAGTAGGTTTGACCGACCTGCTGATCGGACGCGCCGAGATGGATGACGCCGTCCAGCAGTGGGGGCGTGGGAATCTCCATGTCCTCCCGGCGGGCAGCGTGCCGCCCAACCCGAGCGAGCTCCTTGGCTCGGCCAAGATGCACGCGCTCGTCGAGCGGCTCGAGAACGAGTTCGACTACGTCCTGTTTGACGCCCCGCCGCTCCTGCCCGTGACCGACGCCGCCGTCCTCAGCAAGGCTGCGGGTGGCGCGATTCTCGTCGTCGCGGCAGGGCGAACTCACCGCAGCCAGCTCACGGGCGCCGTCACCACGCTCGAGAACGTGGGAGTTCGCCTCTTCGGATTCGTCCTCACGATGCTCCCGGTTCAGGGACCGCATTCCTACGGCTACGGGGCATACGGCTATGGCCCGGTCTATGCCCAAGACGACGTCACCATCGGCAAGAACTCGCGCCGGATGACTCACCGTCGGGTCCGCGGCGTCATTGGATAGCAAATGACTGCGTCCGGCTTCAACGTCCTGATGGTGTGTTCGGGCAACATCTGTCGGTCGCCAATAGCCGAACAGCTTCTGAGGGCTCGGACGAATGGGCACTCGATTCGGGTCTCCAGCGCCGGCACGATCGCCGACGACGGCCGGCCCATGCCCGAGGAAGCCGCCGTCGTGTCTCGTCGATTTGGCGGCGATCCGAGCACCCATCTGTCGCGCCTGCTGACCGAGGCCCATCTCCGTGAGGCCGACCTCGTCCTCGCGGCGACGCGAGCCCACCGCAGCGCAGTGGTTCAGATGCTCCCGCGGATGTCGCGCAGGACGTTCACGATCAATGAATTCGCACGCCTGATCGGGGGCATGGCCGAGACGGGCCAGGATCATCTCCTGGATTCTGCGGGCGTTGTCGATGCCGTGCGGTCAATGCGTGGCTTCGTCGCACCGCCAGAAGACCCCGACGACGACGATATCGAGGACCCATATCGGCGTCCTTTCGAGGTGTACGAAGCGGTGGGGGCGCGTATCCATGAGCAGATCGCTGTGATCGCAGAGAAGCTCTGCGCACGAGGCGTCCGCCGATGAAGCAAGCAGCGGGAGCAGGAGAGCGCAAGCGCGTCTGGGTAGCCGCCGGAGTCGTGCTGTTTGCCGCTCTCGACATTGCGTTGGTTGGGGCCGCTTATGTGCACGGGCACCCCGAGGTTCAGGGGACAACCGGCCCGATTACAACCTATTCATCACCGATGACGCCCGGTAGCTCCCCGAGCACGCCGCGTTCCCCGCATACCACGCCACAAAGCAAACCATCAGCAAGCGATTCGCAGTCCCAATGATCGGGGAATCGGCGGAAATCGGGGCTATCCGTATGGAGTCTCTTAATTCGGCAGACCGCCGCTGCGTGCTCATCGTCGAGCCCAATATGACGGGACATCGGCCCTACTACGTCAAGATGCTGGTAGGTGCAGTGGTAGCGACCGGCGGCAGCGCTGTGGTGGCCACACGACCTGGGGAGTTTGAGTCCGATGATGCCGCGATTCATCTGAGGGAGGTCTCGGGAGGATTCCGGCGAGTTGAGCTGGGCGAATTCAGCCTAGCGACGGTTGCCCGGCTCAGTAGCGAGGTCAGTGCGACCGGCACGGTCATCCCGGATGGCGACCGCTTCGCCCTGCGCCTCGCGTTCACGGGCGGTTGGCGTGGGGCGGGTTCACTCTCGATTCTCGTCATGCGCGAAGTCGCCCAACCTGCCAGCGGGCGAGGTGTGCAGGCGGCGAAGACGACCCTTCGCAGCATGCTGTTCCGTCGGGTCAATTCCTTCCGCAATGTCCGTCTCGCGGTGCTCAAGTCTCCCTGGTGGACTGGTACCTCTACCTTCCCGGTGGTCCTCGATCCCATTACTTTCCGTGGATCTTCCGCCGTGGAGGAACGGCTGAGCGCCGAATGGGAGCTCGACCCAAGCCGCTATTGGTTCGCCGTCTTGGGCGCCATCTCCCGGCGCAAGAACGTTGACTTGATTGCACGTGCACTCGCTGAAGCCGAGGCATCCGCAATCGGACTCCTCGTGGCTGGCGGGTGGGACGCCACGATGGGGGACGAGACGACCGACGCCCTCGCTCGCTTGCGAGCCTCCGGTGTTCCTGTCGTCATCATCAACAGGAGGTTGCAAGACGAGGAATTGGATGCGGCTGTGGCGCGTGTCGACTGCCTCGTTCTTGCTCATTCAAATGAAGGACCTAGCGGTCTCCTAGGGAAAGCAGCTGTGGCCGGTACCAGGGTCGTTGCTGCAGGGGCGCGAAGCTTGGAGGAAGACCTCAAGCGCCTGCCCGGACTCGGTACTTGGGTCGAGTTGAACGTCTCTGCTCTCAGCCAAGCTTTCGGGAAGGCGGCCAAGGCCAAGCGCCCTGCCCCGCAATGGGACCAACATGCCAACGATTTCGCGAGGGCGCTTCTGTGAAGCGGTTATTGAGAGCAACGCAGAGTGTCGGGGCTCAGGCTGTCTTCCTTGCAGTCTCAACCGGTGGGTCGCAAGCGCTCGTGGCGGTGCTCTATCTCCTTGCTGCCCGCGGTACTTCGGCCGAGCAACTAGGCCGGGCCGTGTCGGCAATTGCCATCGCCACAGCAGGCATGGGATTTATCGACTTTGGGACGAACTCGCACTGGGTCCGAGAGATTTCGCGCGGGCTTATGGATCCCGATGAATTAGGCCGACGGCTTACGAGCAAGATAATCTGCACTCTCGCGATTGGCATCATCTGGGCGGCGATTACTTCCTTCGTGGCGCCCGGAAGTGGCCTCTGGACAGCCTCTCCCGTGATGCTCGGTCTGATGGTGAATCAGACATCTCAGGTTGCGCTCAGGGCGGCGAAGAGAGGTGACCTTGTTTCCATCACGATCGTTGCCGACAAACTGGTCGCATTCTTGGCCTTCCTGGCGCTGTGGGCCTCGGGTTCCCCAAGCCCTGAAGCTTTGTGGATTTCGCTTACCTGTGGTTCCTTTACAGCCTCGATCCTCGGGTGGATGTTGGTTGAGCGACGCCATCGGCCCGTCATTCGGATCGGGTCTGGGAGCAATCCCTGGCGGGGCGCCGGCTACTATGGCGTATCAAGTCTGGCGAATTCTGCCCAGACGCTTGATCTTCCCGTTTTGTCGATTGTGGCCGGGCCAGCGGCCGCCGGTCTTTTCGCTGCCGTCAATCGCTGGACACAACCGATGAGCTTACTGGCCTCCGCCTTCTCGGCGGCCTCCGCGCCGTTCGTCTCGCGCTCAGCAGATGTCGTTGAGGCTTGGCGGCACGTCCGGCAGGCCGCTTGGATGCCGCTCTGTGCTATCGGCCTCTCAGCTGGAGTTGCGCTCGCCGCGCCAATATTAGTGCCTGTGCTTCTCGGAAACGGCTATCTGGGTTCGGTCGATAACCTTCGGATCCTTGCGCTGGTTGCGATTTTCTCCATCATGAGTCAGCCGCTAACGGTCGTACTGCAGTCCCTTGGCCATGACCGTTTTGTGGGAACGTGGATGGGTATCGCTGTGCTCACTCAGCTTGCGCTCGTCGTAGTCCTGGGGTTCTGGTTCGGCTCCCTAGGGGCAGCGTACGCTTCTCTGGCGATCCAGATCCTTCTCTTCGGGGCGCTGGTGGCGCGCGTCTCGAGAGAATATCGAGATGTCCGACTGGCCGGAGTGCTTGCCGAGATCGAAGGATTGCTTAAGTCGTGATTCCAAATCAGTCCGAGAGGCGTCCCTTAGTTCTTTTGACGGCGGCCGTCTCGCCGAACGTCAGCGGACGAGTTGCTTTGGCCGATCCGGCTATCCGGCTACGGCAATACCAGATTGCGATCTCGGAATGGTCGCGCTCGACGCTGCAGCTGGGCTTTCGCCTGGCCGTCGTCGAGACAACCGGGGCTTCCCCCAAAGACTTACTTCAGGACGTGGGTGAAAAGAGGGCACGGCGAATCAGTGTGGTCTCCTTTGAGCCGTCCGCCGTACAGGCCGAGCGGGGGAAAGGCGCAGTCGAACTCGCCGCGATCCGGGCGGCAGTTGAGGATGCCGAACTGGTCGCTCCCAACGACACCCTATACAAGTGCACCGGTCGGCTGATTGTCAGGAACGCCGGAAGAATCTTGACTCCCCTGAGAACGGGTGCCGTCAAAGTCCGCATGACATTGGACAGGTCATGGGCCGATACTCGCCTCGTCGGCGCGACTGCCCAGACTTGGAGCGAGCACATCTTCCCTGACATTGACTTGGTCGATGATGCTCGTGGGAGGTATCTAGAGCGGGTGCTGGCGGCACGTTTGGCGTCCGCGAGCACGCTCGGGAGTGTTTCGATCGAGCAGTTCTCGGGACGACCCCTACTGTCGGGAGTTTCAGGCTCGACCGGTAAGTCGTATCTTGCGAGGACGTCTTGGCTGAAGGACCGGGCGCTTCGTCCGTTCGAGACATTGCTCTCTGGGATCGCTTCCAAGAAGCAAGTGTAGGTGGGCATGCGTTAGTGGCTGCCCGGGCGGCCTTTACGGGGCGGAAATTGGGGAAGCCATGCGTATGAACCGGACTAATCTGGCTCATCGCATTGAGGGTGTAGTCGGGGTCTGAATCCGCCGGTTTCGAGCAGTGCTCTGGCGATGCAGTTGGGGAGGTCCCGGAAGCCGAGTGCGGAGCCGCGGAGGTGCTCAAGTCGACCGTTGAGCGCTTCGGTGGGGCCGTTGGACGTGCCGGGCCGATCGAAGTAGGCGAGCAGGTTGGAACGTAGCCTCGGCGGGTAGCGCTGGTCTGGGTATCTGGTAGCGGGATTCTG
>NZ_DAIUJO010000049.1:0-28335 GCF_036848755.1 Sinomonas sp.
AGATCGACTGGGTACGGGTCTACGCACCCGCGAGCACCTCGGAAACCCGAACCAGGCCCCTGAACTGACCCGCCAACCACCCACGGGCGCCCTGCGGGGGTCGGGCCCGTAGGGAGCGCCTAGGAAGCCCCGGGGGGAGCGCCGAGCCCCTAGAGATCGCCGAGCCCCTAGAGATCTCCGAGCCCCTAAGGAGCGCCGAGCCCCTAGAGAGCCCCGAGCCCCTAGAGAGCCCCTAGCGCCAAGCGAGTGCCTTGTGAGTCGACAACGTCCTGCTCCCGCCCGGGGCGGCTGGTTGACTAGTCATCCACCGCATCGCGCAGTTCGTCCCGGCTTCGGACGCCGAGCTTCGCGTAGCTGCGATGAAGGTGCCCTTCGACGGTACGGACTGAGAGGTGCAACCGGTCGGCGATCTGGCGGTCGCTGAGGCCTTCGACGGCAAGGTCGACGACATCCTGCTCCCGGCGGCTCAAGCGCAGGGAGGCGAGGATCGCCTCTTCCTGCTCTCCGGCGTCGCCCGCCCCGGGCAACCCCTCACAAGCCCGAGCCGCAGCGCCTGCCCGGCGGGCGGCGCTTCTTTCCCCGGCGCTGTCGAAGCAGCCGGCCGCCCGCGCGTAGGCCGCGCGGGCGCGGCGATACAGCCCGAGCTTCTGGAAGAGCTCGGCGGCAGCCAAGTAGCCCTCGCCGCTCCCGCTTGCTGCCGCGCGGGTCCACTCCCCCCACGCCGCGGCCCAGGGTCCCTCGAGCACGGTCGCGAGCTCGGCGCTTCGCCCTGCAGGCTCGGAGCCTCCGAGTTCGAACAGGAGGACTCGGGCGATGAACTCCCAGCCGGGCCGGTCTGCCAGACGATCTCCCTCTGCGATGGCCTCAAGCTCCGGTAGCCCCGTGCCCGGATCGAGGAGTTCCCGGGCACCGGCCCGGTGCATCGCCGCCAGTTCGCGCATTGCGGCGCTGCCCACGTCCGCCGTCTGCTCGGCGCGCAGGAGACGCTCGCGTGCTTCCCCAGCGTGGCCACCCGCGGCAGCTGCCCATGCCGCAAAAGCATTCGCGACGCCGAGAAGGTGCAGCGGGTCGAGCAGTTCGAGGTTCTCGACCACATCCTGGAGGAGTGCCCTCGCTTCGTCGTCGCGGCCCTGTCGGAGCAGTGCGTAGGCGCGCGCGCAATACAGGCCCGGACCGAACACGAGGATATGCCGCATGTGCCGGGTCTGGTAGGAGTTCAGGACGGAGTCGACGCTCGCCCAGTCGCCCGCGAGGAGCGCAGCGCACAGGTAGCGCACGATCCCGAACTCCTCGAGTGGGAAGTGCTCGTCGTCGCCGCTCTCCGAGAGGGCGACCGCCGCGGTGCGGGCCGCCGTCTCATATCTGCCGCGCGCAAGCTGTGCATCTGCCTCGATGAAGAGCCAGAGGTTCCGTTCCACGAACGGCGCCGCCGCGGCCCGCGGCAGCCGCCCATCAGAGGCCACGGCCTCCTCGACCGCCGCGAAGTCCGCACGCTCGAGCGCGACGAGCCCCCGCAGGAGCCGCGCGCGGCGGTTCACGGACTCCTTGGCCCCGGGCCCGAAGGGGAGGCCGATTCCCGAGTGGCCGTCTACGAGGTCGGCCGCACGCTCAAGGGCCGCGGCGTCGTCCTCCACACGGTCAAGCTCGCCGGCGGCGGCCCGAGCGCTGAACTTCACAAGGGAACCCGCGAGGACGTCGCGGGCGTCCGACGGGGTGGCGGGGTGCACGTCGAGCTCCACGAGCGCGGCGTGGGGGTCGCCAAGGTTCAGATAGGCACGGGCGACGAGCCCGCGGGCGAGCGACCGGTCCGCCTCACGGTCGATGAGCGCAGCCGCGCGGAGGGCGAGCTCGTTCCGGAAGCGACGGACGGCGGCCGCGGCCCCGCGCACCAGTTCTGCGGCGGGGAGCGGCGCACCTGTGTCCAGGGCGAGCTCCAGCAGACGGAGCTCGTTCGCGGGCTGGCGGATCTCGTCGCCGCCCAGCGCGAGCGCCCGCCGGTAGATGTGAAGGCGGCGGGTCGCCGTCGTCATGCGCCGGACCGCGTCCGCCTCGAGGGGGAAACGGATCTGGAGGCCGTCGTTTCCCGGATCCGCGAACCAGCCCAGGTCCCCCAGCTTGTCGAGGACGTCGCGGTCGATCAGCGCACGGGCCGCCGTGCGGGGAAGCGGTTCAGTGAGTGCCACGAGCATGAGCGCATCCCGGTCGGCCACCGAGAGCTGTTCCATCGAACTCCGGACCGTCTCTGCGAGTGCCTGGCCACTGCTTGCGAAGCCCCCCGTCAGGAGCCAGATGCCCTCGTGGCACACGAGCGTCCCGGCGGCGACCGCCTCGTCGATGAGCGAGAGGAGGTGGAGCGGGTTGCCGCGGCTCAGCGCGTGGAGGACGTTGGCCGCCGTGAGCGAAGGGCGGCCGCCGAGCCGCTCCTGGATGACGGCACGCGTCTCCTCGACCCTGAGCGGGCCGAGCTCGATCCGCTCGGCAATCCCGTCATGCCACATGTCGAGGAAGTCCCGCGGAAGGCCTCCCCGCGCCGTGCCCGCGGCGAGCAGCCTGACCCACGACGACGCAACCGCCTCTGCGATGAGGCCCGCCGACCCGTCGTCCAGGTCCTGCGCGTCGTCGACCACGAGGACCACAGGGCGGCGCTCCTCGCCCGCGATGCGGTCCAGCCCCGTCCAGAGCGCACGGAGCACACTGATCCGGTCCTTGACCTCGTCGGGACCGAGCGGTGGAAGGCGCTCGATGAGGGCCGCATACATGACGGAGCGCAGGCTCCGCCCGGTGTGGATGTGCATGAGCTCGACACTGCCCTCGAGCGCCGCGACGATGCCCTCGAGCAGGTGGGTCTTGCCCGAACCGCTCTCGCCCACGACCAGGACAGCAGCAGGCCCCTCCCGGCGCAGGGCGTCGGCCGCGGCTGCCGCCACGTCCTCCCGCGCCGTTTCGCTGATGGATGAAGTCCCCGCCAACTGCACCCCCACACTCGCGGTCACGTCAGACCAGTCCGTCAAGTCCGCTTCGAGACGCTACCCCAAGCTTCAAGAAGACCTGATAGAGATGGCCCTCCACCGTTCTGACCGACACGCCGATCGCGTCCGCGATGTCCCGGTTCGTCGCGCCCGAGGCGGCCATGACGGCGATCTGCCGCTCGCGCTCCGTCAAGACGGGCGCAGGGACCTGGGGAACGAGCGGAAGCATGGGCAGCACGCGTGTGAGCCGGTCCAATCGCGTCTGGGCGCGACCGGCGGCGGCGGAGTCACTGCGGTCGCGGGCGAAGTCGAGCGCGAGGGCGGCGCAGCGCGCCTCCAGCTCGTCGAGCTCCATCCCGTACGCTACCTCCGCCGCCCCGAGGAGCGCCTCGGGATCCTTGCGCCTCGAGGCGGCAGAGATCGAAGCCATGAGATGGGCGAGGGGCCCCTGCCGTCGGTGAGCGAGCCGCTCGACCCAGAGGAACTCGCGTTCGGTCCCGGGTATGCTCGCTCCGAAGACCTCCGTGCCCGCGGCCGAGACCCTGCCCGCAGCCTCCTCCTCGGCGGCGTGCGCGAGGAGGAACTCGGAAGCGTGGGGGTCGCCGAGCCAGCGCCGGGCCATTCCCTCGGAGAATTCCGCGAGATAGACGAAGAGCCACGGGGCGCTGCCCGTGGCAGCCCTGGCACATTCGAGGCACCGCTGCGCCTCCCCCGTGTCGCCGATCTGGGCGTAGGCGAACGCCGTGGCTGCGTAAGCGGTGCGAAGGGCGTTCCTGGCAGGGAACTCCTCGAGTTGGGCGACGGCATTCAGGAGCGGCCCCAGTGCCGTGCTCGCGCGCCCCGCTATCACGAGCGGGAGGGCGAGGAAGAGCTCGGCGAGGCCTCCACGGAGACTCAGCCGCCGCCCGCCCCGATCCACGTAGCGCTCGCAGAGGTCGACACAGCGTTTCCAGTCCCCGTTCGCGATCCAGACCGCAAACGCCGCGGCAACGTAGCCGTCGTCGTCCACGTGCTGGGGGGCACTGAGGCCGAGGGAGGCGATGAGGGCGGCGGCATCCGCCTCGCGCCCGCACGCTGCCCAGCCTTGGGCGAGCAGGAGCCCTGTCTCCCGCCGGAACTCGGCACTCGAGCCGGCGCGGCCCGAGGCCGCTTCGAGGGCATCGAGAATCGGCAAGAAATCCCCTTGGAACGCCTGCGCACGGAACTCTGCGAGGTCCAGGATCTCTGCGGCGTCGCGGAGCGCGCCCGCATCCGCATCCGGGGTGCGCGCGAACGCGTCCCAGGCCGCTTCGAGCGGCTCGCGGGCTTTGCCGTGTTCCGGAAGCCACGAGAGGAGCTCCGATTTCGCGGCGGCGTAGCGAGCCCGCGCGAGCGGATCGAGGCGCTCCACGGCGTCGTCGGGCAGTTCATCGAGCACCTCCAGCGCCGCCTCCTTGCGCTCGAGGAGCGAAAGCGCCGACGCGCGGTGGAACGCCGCCTCGACCTTGAGCGCGTCCGGCAGTGCGCCGGCACGATCCAGGACTTCCAATGCCCGAAGCGGCTCGAACAGGCTGACCGCTACGCGTGCCGCCTGGACGACGAGCTCGGGACCTACCTTGCTCCCGATATCGAGCGACCATTCGACGTAGGAAACGAGGTCCTCACGGTCGAGTCCGAACTCCTCGGCCGCTCCGCCGAGAGACGCGAGCGAGGCGAGTTCGCGGTGTCGGTCAGGACCGAGGCGTTCGCGCACGAGTTCCGCCATCCGCAGCTCACGGAGATACGCGCACCGATGCTCCGACGCATCGACCGCGATGATCCCGCGATCTTCCATGTCGACGAGCACTTCGGAACCGAACAGCCTCGCCAGACCGGCGATCGGCACGCGCCGCGCCACGGCGAGGTGCTCGATCACTTCCCGGACATCTTGTGGTTCGCGTGCCCAACGAGCGCGGATGATCTCGTCCGTTCCGCTCCCCTGTTCGGGCTGGATAGCAGCCTCGAGAGTCCACACACCGCCCCTCTTGTGGAGGTTGCCGGTAGCTCGCTCCCGCCGCACAATCCCTTGCACCTCGGCCGGATTGCCGCCGCATGCGTGATGCAGCTCGCCCACCGCCGAAGATGCGACGCGGCCGTCCACGAGGGCGGAAACGAGCCGCCTTGTCTCGGGCATCCCTATGCCCCGAAGCGGGGTCTCGACGAGCCTGCCACGCCGCACGAGGCGGAGGAAGTCGGCTGGGAGATCGGTGGCTCGCTGGGCGACGGCGAGCAGCCGGGCGGTACCGCTCAACAGCAGGTGGAGGAGGACGCCGACGCTCGCCTCGTCGATCGCACCACCGAACTCGACCACGAGAACCACGGGACGCCCGGCGGCGTCCTCCCGCAGCATGCGCTCGACGGCGAGGAGAAGCCCGGTGGGCGACGACGACGCCCCGTGGGGCAGGCGCGCGAGCAGGGCACCGAGGCACGCATAGGCCAAGGGCGGGCGGGTGGTCGATGTGCGGAGGCGGAGCGGATAGACACTCGTACCGAGCGACGACAGGACGGCGCTTGCGAGGAACGACTTCCCCACGCCAGGCGGTCCCGTGACGACGGTTCCGAGCGTGCTGGGATCCTTGAGCGCTCGGGTTGCCGACTCGAGCTCGCCCTGCCGCACGAGCATGGCCCAGCGGAGCCTCTCGGCTTGGCGTTCGGTCGGGTCGGCAGGCGCCTTCACAGTCCGTCCCGACTGAACCGAGACAGCGGAATCCCGCAGCATCGCATGCCTCCCCCTCGGAAGCGGCGGGGACGCGCCGACCGAGTCAGGCATAGCGTACGCCGAACTCAGGGTTCCGCAACAGGGTACGCTGGCTCCGGCCGAACAGGGGCCCCGCCCCTCAGACTCCGCTCAGCCGCCCGCCTGCCGTGCGGCATCCTCGGCAGCTACCCACGCGATCATCGCGCACTTGACGCGCGCCGCATAGCGTGAGACGCCTTCGAAGGCTGCGGCGTCGCCCAACACCTCAGGGTCGCCCGTGACTTGGCCCCGCGAACGGAGCATGTCACGGAACGTGTCGGCCAGCCGCCGGAATTCCTCTGGGCTGGCCCCTTCGGCCAGATCATGGAGGACCGACGCGGACGCCATCGAGATCGAGCATCCTTGGCCCTCCCAGCGAAGGCTCTGGATCCTGCCGTCGCCGACGGCGACCCGGACCGTCACCTCATCGCCGCAGACAGGGTTGAGCTGATGCGATTCAGCGAAGCCGGCCGCCCCCGCCTCCGCTTCGGCGAAGCCGCTTCCGTGGCGCTCCTTGGCATGCTCGAGGATGACCTGCTGGTACAGCGCGTCGAGGCTCATGAACCCGCCTTCGAAGTCAGTCCGAAGTAGCTGCGGACCTCTGCGAGAGCGCCGAGGAAGGCATCGACCTCGGCCTCCGTCGTATAGAGGTAGGCACTCGCCCGCGTCGAGGCGGTGAGGCCGAGCCTGCGGTGGAGGGGCTGGGCGCAATGGTGGCCGACGCGGACGGCAATACCGCGGCTGTCGAGGTACTGGCCGACGTCGTGCGCATGGACCCCGGCGACGTCGAAGGCGGCGATGCCGAACCGCGCGTGCCCGTACCACGCGTCGCCGGGGGCGGGCCCGAGGAGCCGCACGCCGTCAATGGCGGCGATGCCCTCGGCGAGCCGCTGGCCGAGCCGCGCCTCCCGTGCCGCGATGCGCTCCATCCCCGTCTCGCGGAGGTAGTCGACAGCGGCGGCGAACGCCACGGCCTGGGAGATGCGCTGGGTTCCGGCCTCGAACCGCTGCGGGGCCGGAAGATACTCGGCGCGCTCCATCGTCACGGTCGTGATCATCGAGCCGCCCACGAGGAACGGTGGAAGGGCGTCGAGCAGCTCGCGGCGGCCGTAGAGCGCCCCGATCCCGGTGGGCGCGAGCATCTTGTGGCCCGAGAACGCGGCGAAGTCGACGTCGAGGGCCTTGAAGTCCACGGGTTGGTGCGGCACGGACTGGCAGGCGTCGAGCACGGTGAACGCCCCGGCCCGACGGGCAAGACCGACGAGTTCCTCGACAGGGGCCACGGTGCCGAGCACGTTGGAGGCGTGCGAGAACGCGACGAGCCGAGTGCTCGGGCCGATGATGCGCGAGGCCTCGGCAAGGTCGAGGCGGCCGTCGTCGTCGACCGGGATGTAGCGAAGCGCCGCCCCCGTGCGGAAGGCGAGCTCCTGCCAGGGGATGAGGTTGGCGTGGTGCTCGAGCTCCGTGACGACGATCTCGTCGCCGGGTCCCAGCGCAAAGCGACGCAGCTCAGCGCTGCCTCGGCCGCGCTCGGCCCACAGCGTGGCGTTGGAGAACGCGTAGGCCACGAGGTTGAGGGCCTCGGTCGCGTTCGACGTCCATACGAGCTCCGCGGGGTCCGCCCCGACGAAGGCCGCCACTGTGGCGCGGGCATCCTCATAGGCGTCCGTGGCCCGGACAGCAAGCTCGTGGGCACCGCGATGGACAGCGGCATTCCGCGTCTCGTAGAAGTCCTGCTCCGCCTCGAGGACGCTGCGCGGCTTCTGGGACGTCGCGCCCGAATCGAGGTACACGAGCTGCCGACCGTTGAGCTCTAGGCCGAGGGCCGGGAAGTCGTGCCGGATGCGCTCCGCCTCGGATTCATCGAGGTCGGAGGGATGCGCGGCGTCGACCGGGGCCGGCCGGAGTGGGGCCGGGATGCTGACGAGGGCCACGGTGGCGGCTCCTTCACAGGGCAGAATGAGTTCCGAGAAATGCATCTCGTAAATTACGTTACGGCTACGTGCCGCAATCCATTCTCCCACGCGATCCCACGGGTCTGGCCAGCCTAACTTCTGCCCCTGCGGAGCCGGCACAAGGAGCCGGCACAAAGAAGAGCCGGCGACGGCTGGGGGAGGAACCTTGGTCTCGGGGAGGTTCCGTCGTCGCCGGCTCCGTCCTTGGTGGCGGTGCCATCAGCCGACCCGATCGGCTGTGGGACAACTCTCGCACGATCGCAGTCAGAGGGCATGAGTGGCGACTACCCGTTTGCGCCGTGCCGGCCGAGCGGCCATTACTTGCTCTGCGGAGCCGTGTACTCATTCTCCGGGGCGAGTCCGACGGCGGACGAAAGCTGCTCCCGACTGCTCACCCCGAGCTTGGAATACGCGCGGTAGAGGTGCCCCTCAACGGTGCGCACCGAGACCGTGAGCCGGTCCGCGATCTCCCGGTCGCTCAGACCGCTGATGGCCAACGCGACGATCTGGCGCTCCCGACGCGTGAGTTCCCCGGCCGGTGCCGCAGGCTGCGCGGCGGCGTCCGTCTCCCCCAGCTCCGTGTCGCACGCCCGCTGGCCCTCCCACACGGCACGGGCATCGGCGCGGGATGGCGTGTTCTCGAGCTGGGCAAGTGCGTCGGCGTAGCATTCCCGCGCGAGCCGCGGGAACCCGGCGCTCCGCAGGGCGTCGCCCGCGGCGCGCAGGGAGTCCGCGCTGCCCTCGTCGAACGCAGCGCCGAGCAGGACCCCGGCCTCCGCCCACTGCCCTTCCATGGGCCACGCCACGGACAGGAGTTCGTTCAGGCGGTCCCTCCGGCCGACATCGAACCAGAGGAAGAGGCCCTGGAGGCACACGTCCCGGCGAGCGCCCTGCGACGCGGCATCGACGGCCGATTCGAGCGCGGCGAGCGAGCCCTCATCCTGTTCGATCATGCATGCGGCCGCGGCCTGGAACAGTTCGGCGATGGGGCGGATCATCGACGCGGCCACTCGGTGGGGCGCCCGGGCGTCCTCGAGGAAGTCGGCTGCCTGGCCCCAGTCGCCCTGCCGCGCCGCCGCATAGGCAGCTCCGGCCGCGCAGAGCCGGAACACGTGCTGCGAGTCGCAGATCCGGAGCTCCTCAAGCGTGGGCTCGAGCAGCTCGAGCGCCGGCCCGAAGCGTCCCTGGCGCAGGAGCGCGAGACCGCGCGCGCATTGCAGGGTCGCGCCGAGCTGGAACGAATCCTCATGCAGCGGCGGAGTCGCAAACCAGGCCGGCACCGACTCGAGGGCGTCCCAGTGTCCTGCGGAGACGGCTGCATAGACGAACCGGACGGCCGCGAACTCAGAGAGCGAACCCATGGTCTCGTCAGACGAGAGGAGCTCGAGCGCCTGGGAGGCCGTCGCCATCGCCTCGAGCAGGAGACCGCGGCACGCGAGGACCTCGGCCTCGAGCGCCGCCGCCACGCCGCGCTCGGCTGCAGAACGCTCGGTCGCTCCCCCTGCACGCCACGCCGTCCGCCATGCCACGAGGCCCACCTCGAGGCTGACGTAGTCGCCCCGCACCGACGCGAAGACGAGTCGAAGGAGGTCCCACGGTCCCGGTCCGGCCGCTCCGGCCAGACGTTCGAGGTCCGCCGCGATGTCGTCGTGCGCGTGGCCGAGCGCGTCCCTGCTGTAGAGCCACAGGAGACCCGAAGCGAGCACGCCCTCCGGCCCAAGGTCCCCCGAGGGCTCGAGAAGCGTGACAGCCTCCCCGTAGTGGTTGGCTGTGTACGCGACGAGCCCGCGCACGAATCGCGCCTGTGCCTCGAGCTCGGGCGAGGTCACGGCGTCCGCCGCACGGAGGGCGAGCGAGTTCTCGCCCAGGCGGGCCGCGAGCCGCGCGGCGCGCAGGAAGGTCGTCTCCTCGAGGGCCAAGCCGCAGCCGAGGGCCCACGAGACGGCGCACAGGAGGCCGTCGGCGGTCGAGATCTGCTGGGCCCTGTGGACCGCGGCGAGCTGTTGGAGCTTGAGCGAGCGAATGAGCGGGATGAGCTGGAAGATCGCCTCCCCGTAGACGACGTGACGCAGCCGGAGCGAGCCCTCCGGGCCCTCGGGCGGGAGGACGAGCCGCTTCAGCACGAGGCTGCGGACGACGGCACCGCCGAAGTTGCCCTCGATGAGGCTCAGGGGGGCAGGCTGCGCGATGGCGACGAGCATGAGGGCCTCGCGCTCCTCGGCCGAGAGCCGCTGGAGCTGGTCCCGGACGAGGCCGACCAGTCCGTCGCTGCGCCTTTCGGGCTCCGCGGCGAGCAGCCAGGTCCCGCGCCGCTCGACCAGCGCGCCAGCGCGCTGCGCCTCGTCCATGAGGCAGCGCAGCAGCATCGGGTTTCCCTGCGAGTCGCGCCAGAGCCGGCGTGCCGTGGACGGGAGCACCCGGCTGCCGAGCGCGGCTTCGAGGAAGGTCGCGGCCTCTGCGGCCGTGAAGGGCTCGAGGTCGAGGCGCTCCGCCCCTCCGTCGATCCAAAGCTGCATGAGCGGCGGCGGAAGAAGCGCGCCGTCAGGGGATGTGACGAGCGCCTGGGCCCACCCGGCCCCGACGAGCTCGGCGACCACTTCGGCGGTGAGCGTGTCGATCGAGTGGGCGTCGTCGATGATGAGGACCAGACGGCCGTCGCTCTGCGTCCGCAGTTCCTCGACCCGGCGCCAGAACGTGCGCAGCACGGCGATGCGGGAGCCGGCCCTCTCGGTGGGCAGGCCGCCGAGGAACGGCGCGAGGACGCCGTACGGCACGCGCTGGAGCGACGGGCTTCCGTGGATCTCGAACGTCTCGGCGTAGTCGCCGAGCTCGGCGCGCACGGCGGCCACGAGCGCAGACTTGCCCACGCCCGTCTCGCCGAGGACGAGGAGAGCGGGCACACTGTCACGGAGCATGGCGACGCACTGGGCAACCTCTCGCGAACGCCCGACGAAGGCTAGGCCGCTCACAGGAGCCCCGCCAGTTCGGCGCGGGACGTGATACCGAGTTTCGAGAAGACCTGATAGAGGTGGCCCTCGACAGTACGGACGGAGAGGCCCATCTCATCTGCGATAGTCCGGTTCGATTCGCCGCGTGCCGCGAGCACGGCCACCTCCCTTTCCCGCGCTGTGAGCAGCGGTCCGAGGCTCTGGGGCACCACCGGGAGGACTTCCACGAGTCCGGTGAGCCGGTCGAGCCGTGCTTGCAGGATCCTTGCCGAGCGGACGTCGCCCGTGTCCCGGGCCACGTCGAGGGCGACGGCGGTGCACCGGGATTCGAGGGTGTCGAGCTCGAGTCCCGCGGCGAGGTCCGACGCCGCCACAAGGTCTTGGAGGTTGCGGAGCCGCGTCCCACGCGCGAGCCGCCGGCCGATCTCGGCGAGCGCGCCCTGCCGGTGCCCGCAGACTTCCTCGAGCAGCGTCAGCTCCTCATGGCCGGTCTCAACGGTCGCACCGACGAGCCGGACGCCTGCCATCGTCCAGCGTCCCGCCGCGATGTCCTCCTTCGCGGCCTCGACGAGCCGCTGCGCGGCTCCCCGCTCACCGATCCATCGGCGCGCCATGTCGGCGCAGAACTCGGTGGAGGAGCGCAACGTGTAGCTCGTGGGCGCGGACCACCCTTCGAGGCGGTCGAGATAACTGCGGGCGGCCGCGCTGTCGCCCTGCTGGGCGAACGCAAACGCGGTCGCGGCGTAGGCGCAGCCGAGGGTGGCCCGCACGTTGCCCTGCTCGAGCTGCGCGATCGCGGCGAGCAGCGGTGAGATGGCCTCCGAACCGCGGCCCGCGTAGACGAGGGCGAGGCCCGAGGCGAACTCGTAGTGGGCGCCTGAGAATCGAAGGCTTGGGACAGTCTCGAAGCCGGCCGAGCGCACGAGCGCGAGCGCTTGGCGCCAGTGGCCGTTGAAGAGGAGGACGTCGAAGCCGCGGCTGACGAAATCCTGGCGGACCCTGATGGTGCCGGCCGGGCTCGCGAGCTCGCTCGAGACGCGGTGGAAGGTGGCGAGCGCCTCGTCCTCGCGCCCCAGAACGACCTGCGCCTGCATGAGCAAGCACGCCGAGCGCAGCCGCAGCTCGTCGTCGCCCCCGGGGACTCCGGCGGCCGCTGCCTCGAGCCTGTCGAGCACCTTGGCTTGGTCACCGCGATAGGCGGCATCCGCGAACTCGGCGAGGTCGAGCACTGCGCGCGCCCGCCGCACGTCCTCGTCGGAGACATCGCCGAGGCTCGAGTTCACGAGGAGTCGGGCACGGGCCTCGTCGAACAGGGCCGCCACCTCGCCGTCGCGGCCCGGCGTCGAGCGCTTGACGGCGGCCATGGCCTCGATGAAATGGGCGTAGGCAACCGGGGGGACGGAGGAGAGCTCCTCTTCCGTCACCTGCTCGAGGAGGAGGTGGGCCTGCACGGGGAGCCCGAGCGCCAGATAGGCGTAGGCCCGCAGCAGCTGGACGGTGGCCCAGGTGGCGGGAGCGCGCGGAACGCCTTCGAGGCAGTCGAGCGCGAAATGAGGATCATGGAGGCGCAGCGCGGCACCGGCGGCGGCCACGGCGTGCGACGGCGCGAGGGCGGCATGGCACTCGCGGGTCCACGCGGCGTAGCCGAGGAGCTCGACGACGCCGAGACTCGCGAGCGAGGGCTCCTCGTCCCCGATGATCTTCGCCCGGAGCTCGCGACGCCGCGGGATGCTCAGCCACCCGCGCACGACCTCTTCCATGACGGGGTCCGAGAGGGAGACGGAGTGGTGCTCGTTCTCGTCGACGGCGATGAGACCGGCCTCGTCCATCACCGAGATGACGTCCACCCCGAAGACGGTCGTGATGCGCTGGAGCGGGAGCCGACGTGCGCACGCCAGCGCCTCGATGACGGCCTGCACCTCCGGCGACTCGCGCTCGACCCGCGAACGGACGACGTCTTCGATCTCCCGGCTGCGCGTGGTTTCCGCATCCTCGGCGAGCGTCCATACGCCGTCCGTCGCCCGGAGCTGGCCGCCCTGCAGGAAGTCACCCATGATGCGGTAGAGGAGTTCGGGGTTGCCGTGCGCCATGGCGTGCAGCATGCGGGCCACGGTGCGGGGGACGATTCCGCCCAGCACCTCGCCGAGGACCTCCTCCGTCTTGTCCTCGCCCAAGAGGTCGAGCTGGATCTCGCGGATGCGCCCCTCGGTCAGCATCCAGTGGAAGTCCTGGGGCAGGTCGCTCGTGCGGTTGGCGACGACGACGACCTTTGCCGTCCCGGTCGTCATGAGGTTCACGAGCGTCGCCGTGCTGAGCTCGTCCAGGCCGCCCGGCGTCTCGAGGGCGATCACGGCGGGGCGCCCAGCGGCGTCGGCGCTCAGGAGTTCCATGATCCCGCGCATGGTGGCGGCGGGATTTTCGAGGGCGTCGTCAGGAAGCCGCGCGAGGAAGGGGGCGAGCGCCCCGTACGGGGTTTCGGTGCCGCCCATCGTGCTGCGGAGGGTCTGAGCGTAGAGATCCGGAGCAAGGGAACGGACGAGGGCGGTCTGGAAGGCTCCCTTGCCGATGTCACGCGCTCCCGTTACGACAATCCCGTAGCTCTGGGCGCTGCTCAGCGCCTCACGCGCTGCTCGCAACTCGTCGCTCCGGACGCTTCGAGCCCACTGGACCCGATCCGAAGCGAACGCACGAGCGCCAGCATGGTGCCGTTCCGACACCCCCGCTGTCCACCGCATTGCCCCTCCCGTGTCCCCCACGCATGCAGGTGTCCAAAAGATACCCCGTAAAAGCGACAATTCAGTAGGGCAGGGGGAACGAGAGTTTGGAACGGAGGGGCCGAGAGCCGCCCGTGGGGTCGAAACCCGGGACTTTAGTCCCGATTGTGACGCCTGTGCCTCATTTCGGATTCGCGCGGCACTTGACGGCGGGGGGCCTATGCCTTTGCGGGGTGATGCTTCTGCTGCGCGGCGAGCAGGCCCTCCCGCACGAGGAGCTCGACGGCGTCGGCCCCCTCGCCCAAGACGAAGGCGAGGTCCTTGCGCTCGGCGGGCGAGAAGTCGCGCAGCACGAAGTCGGCGGCGTCCATGCGCCCGGGAGGACGGCCGACGCCGACCCGCACCCGGTAGTAGTCCTTCGTGCCAAGGGCTTTGGAGATGTCGCGGAGGCCGTTGTGGCCGCCCTCGCCTCCACCGAGCTTGAGGCGGACGGTGTCGAACGGGATGTCGAGCTCGTCGTGGACCGCGACCACATGGTCGGGGCTTATCCCGTAGAACTTGGCTGCCGCGGAGACAGGGCCCCCGGACTCGTTCATGTACGTGAGCGGCTTGGCGAGCACGACGCGGGGGCCACCGATCCCCAGCCGACCCTCGAGGACCATGGCACGCGAGCGATGCGACGAGAATGTTCCTCCCACGCGGCCCGCTAGTTCGTCGAGGACCATCTGGCCGACGTTGTGCCGATTCCCGCTGTACTTCGGGCCCGGGTTCCCGAGCCCGACAACGAGCCAGGTCTCTGCCATGGGGACTGCTCCTTCAGAACGTGGGATGACGAGCGAGGGTATGACGCGCGGTCGGGATGACGCGCGGTCGGGATGACGCGCGGTCGGGATGACGCGCGGTGGGCATGACGCGCGCTGCGACGCCCCGAGTGGGACAACCGGCGCACGGACGCTAGAACGAGAGAAGAGGCGGCCCACCCTCGTCGGGGCGGGCCGCCTCAGACTCCTCGGAAAGGCGCCCGTTACTCTGCAGCGGCCTCTTCGCCTGCCTCGGCCGGCTCCTCGGGAGCCACGGCAACGGCCTCGGAGATGTTGACGATGATGGTCTCAGCGTCCGTCACGAGGGCCACGTTCTGCGGGAGCTGGACGTCGGAGGCGTGGACGTGCTCGCCCGCGCCCCGGCCCTCGATGCTCACCTCGAGCGCGGTCGGCAGGTGGGTGGCCTCGGCCTCGACCGTCACAGCAACCGTCTCGTGGGTGACGACCGTGCCCGGCGCGGCCTCGCCGCCGACGTGAACGGGAACGTCCACCTGGACCTTCTCGCCGCGCTGGACGGTGAGGAGATCGATGTGCTCGATGATCTGGCGGACCGGATCACGCTGGATGTCCTTGACGATCGCGAGGTGCTCGGCGCCCTCAAGGTCGATCGTGAGGAGGGCGTTCGCGACGCGGACCGCGAGGGCGGTCTCGCGCCCGGGCAGGTTGACGTGCATCGGCTCGGCACCGTGGCCGTAGATGACGGCGGGGATCTTGCCGGCGGCGCGGGCGCGGCGGGCGTAGCCCTTGCCGAACTCGGTGCGCTTCTGGGCGGCGAGCTTGTCGCTCATGGAATGCTCCTTCGATGGGTCAGATCGCTTGGCGCGAAAGCAGGCGTCTGAACAGAGAGCACCATCGAGCCGGAAGACTCCATCGAGAAGTTCAGACCCAGTCGATCACGGACCCAGCACGTTCACGCTGGTCCCTCGCCAAGGTTCGCCGACGAGTCTAACAGATACCAGCTCCGCGAGGCGCCAGCCACCAGGCGCCAGCCGCGAGGCGCCAGCTTCGCCAGAACGCGGCCGGCCAGCCGGACGACGGCGGGCGCGCACCCGCCGTCGTCGGCTCACCGGACTCTGTCCCTGGCTGTTACTCGCTGGTCCCTAGCTGCGGCCGTCGAAGAGGCTCGTCACTGAGCCGTCGTCGAACACCTCGTGGATGGCGCGGGCGATGAGCGGCGCGATCGAGAGGACCGTGAGCTGCTCGAAGCGCTTGTCCGCCGGAATCGGAAGGGTGTTGGTGACGACGACCTCGCGGGCGCCGCTCTCGGCGAGGCGCCGGGACGCCGGATCAGAGAAGACGGCGTGGGTGGCGGCGATGATCACGGACCGAGCGCCCGCGTTCTTGAGCACCTGGACGGCCCCCGAGATCGTCCCGCCGGTATCGATCATGTCGTCGATGAGCACGCAGTCGCGCCCCTCGATCTGGCCCACCACCTGCTTCGAGACGGCCTGATTCGGCACGTTGACGTCCCGTGACTTGTGGACGAACGCGAGCGGCGCGCCGCCGAGCCGCTCGGCCCACTGCTCCGCCACGCGGACACGCCCGGTGTCCGGGGACACCACGGTGACCTTGTTCAGGTCTACCCGAGTGCGCACATAGTCGGCGAGGAGCGGGATGGCCATGAGGTGGTCGACGGGGCCGTCGAAGAAGCCCTGGATCTGGGCCGTGTGCAGGTCGACGCTCATGAGGCGGTGAGCGCCGGCGGTCTTGTAGAGGTCCGCGATGAGGCGGGCGGAGATCGGCTCGCGGCCGCGGTGCTTCTTGTCCTGCCGGGCGTAGGGGTAGAACGGTGAGACGACCGTGATCCGCTTCGCGCTCGCGCGCTTGAGCGAGTCGATCATGATGAGCTGCTCCATGATCCATTCGTTGATCGGAGCCGGGTGGGCCTGGATCACGAACGCGTCGGCACCGCGGACGCTGTCCTCGAACCGGACGTAGGTCTCGCCGTTCGCGAAGTCGTACGCCGACGTCGGAAGCAGCTCGGTGCCGAGCTCTTTGGCGATCTCCTGCGCGAGTTCGGGATGGGCCCGCCCTGACGCGACGACGAGACGCTTCTCGCCGTTGGCCGTGATCTCGGTCATCTACTTGCCTTCTTCTGTTGGGGGAGTGCTGGCGGAGGGGGAAGCTTCGGAAGGACCCAGCGCGGCCGGGTCAGGTGCAAGCCCCCGGGCGGCTGCTTCCCTTGCCGCGGCGGCGGCAAGGGCAGACGGCGAACCGGGCCGTTTGGCCTCGGTCCAGCCCTCGGCGTTGCGCTGGGGGGCGACACTCAGGGCGAGGGCGCCGGCAGGGACATCCTTGCGCACGACGGCGCCAGCACCCGTGTAGGCGCCGTCGCCGACGGTGACGGGCGCGACGAAGACGGTGTTCGACGACGTGCGGACGTGGGCGCCGATGACGGTGCGGTGCTTGTTGACGCCGTCGTAGTTGGCCGTGATGTTGCCGCAGCCGATGTTGGTGCCCTCCCCGACCTCGGCGTCGCCGACGTAGCCGAGGTGCGACAGCTTCGCTCCCTGACCGATCTGCGCGTTCTTCGTCTCGTAGAACGCGCCGATCTTGCCGTCGGCGCCGAGCACCGTCCCGGCCCGCAGGTACGTGAAGGGACCCACGCTCGCGCCGGGGCCGATCTCCGACTTCGTGCCCTCGGTGCGCCGCACGGTAGCGCCCTCCCCCACGACGACGTCGACGAGCGTCGTGTCTGGACCGATGACGGCGTCGCGCTCGATCACTGTGGCGCCGTGGAGCTGGGTATTGGGCTTGATGGTGACGTCCTCGGCGAGGCGCACGCTGACGTCGATCCAGGTCGTCGCGGGATCCACGACCGTGACGCCGGCGCGCATCCACTCCTCGACGATCCGCCGGTTGTGCTCGGCGGCAAGGGCCTGGAGCTGGACGCGGTCGTTGGCACCTTCGACCTGCCAGCGGTCCTCCGTCACGAGCGCCGCGACGCGGCCGCCGTCTTCGCGCACGATCCCGAGGACGTCGGTGAGGTACTTCTCGCCCTGGGCGTTGTCGGTCGTGACCCGGCGCAGCGCATCGGCGAGGATCGCGGCGTCGAACGCGTAGATGCCCGAATTGACCTCGAGGACCGTGCGCTCGTCCTCGCTCGCATCCTTGTGCTCGCGGATGGCGGCCACGCCGCCGTCGGCGTCGCGAAGGATGCGGCCGTAGCCGGTCGCGTCGTCCAGCACTGCCGTCAGGACGGTCACGGCGTTGCCGTCGGCCTCGTGGAGGGCGACCAGTTCGCGGAGCAGTTCGGCGCTGAGGAGGGGGACGTCACCGTACGTGACCACAACGGTCCCCTCGAGCGGCGTCCCCTCAGGTTTTGCGGCTGCGAGCGCGTCGAGCGCAACCTCGACGGCCCGGCCTGTGCCCGGGATCTCGTCCTGGTCCACGATGAGGGCCTCGGCGTCGACGGCGGCGACGTGCTCGGCAACCCGGTCGCGCTCGTGGCGGACGACGACGGCAAGGCTGCGGGGGTCGATCCCGCGGGCGGCCGCGAGAGCGTGCGCGACCATGGAACGGCCGCCGAGCTCGTGGAGGATCTTGGGGGTGCGCGACTTCATCCGGGTCCCGGCCCCGGCGGCAAGCACGATGACGGCGGTCGGCTGCCGCGCCGCGCCGTAGGGAACAGGACCCAGCCCGGCCTGCGGGGACTCCGGGCGGTCGGCTGAGGGACGCTGTCCGGGGTTCTCCGCATTCACTGTCGCTGGTTCTCCTGATCGTCGCGATGCGTGCTGCTGCAGGCCTGCGCCATTCTATCCACAGGGGGCTGACGGCCTATCTGCAGCGGCCTGGCAGCCTATCTGCAGGGGCTGACGGCCCTTCGCGTTCCGCCCCTAGGATTCGAACCTAGACTGCACGGCTCCAAAGGCCGGCGTGCTGCCATTACACCAGGGCGGAGGGCGCCGTGCCGCTCCGGGTGATCCCGGCCGCGGCACTCGGCACAGTCGTCCATTCTGCCACGTCCGGAGAGGAGCTCGGATTGGGGAGGGCAGCCCGGGCAGATTCTGCCTTCGCGCTGCCTAGGATGGTCCAGTGAGCCAACCGCGCGCCGAGTCTGCCGTCCCGAGGATCCGGATGACCGGGACGGCGCGGCGTCGCCAGCTCGTCGACGTGGGGCGCGGCCTCTTCGCCGCCAAGGGACTCGACGGCGCCACGATCGAGGAAATCGCGTCGGCAGCCGGCGTGACGAAGCCTGTGATCTACGAGCACTTCGGCTCGAAGGACGGCCTGTACAGCGTGGTCGTCCAGGAGGAATCGGCGCTCCTGCTGCTCGCCATCGGCGAGTCCCTCGGAGAGGAGACGAAACCGCGCGTGCTCTTCGAACGCGCCGCCATGGCCCTCCTGACGTTCATCGAGGAGCGGAGCGACGGCTTCCGGATCCTCGTGCGGGACGCTCCCCCGGGCCAGGGCGCGGGCGCGCTCGCCCGGCTTCTGGAACGGATCACGGTGCGCGTGGAACACATCCTCGCGGACGAGTTCTCGGCCCGCGGCTTCAGCGCGGGCGACGGTGCGATGTACGCCCAAATGCTCGTGGGGATGGTGGCGATGACCGGGCAGTGGTGGCTCGACGCGCGGCAACCGGACAAGCTCACGGTCGCGGCGCACCTCGTGAACCTCGCGTGGAACGGCCTGACGGGATTGCAGAAGGACCCGCAACTGGCCGGCTAGCTGTCCCCCTGCGCCTTGGGTTCGGCTTTGGTGTTCCCGCCACGGTACTCGCGCTCATTGCGCCGCTCGGCACGGCTCTTGCGGACGCGCCATACGACGAAGGCGATGGCGGCGATGGCGAGCACGACGGCGGCGATGTCGCGTCCCGCGGTCTTCGCGACGGCGTCGTACGACGCTCCGGCGATGTAGCCCAGAAGGGTGAAGCCGACGCCCCAGGCGAGGCCACCGAGCGCATTGAAGGCGAGGAATTTGAGGTAACGCATCTTCGAGGCACCGGCTAGGGCCGGCATCATGGCGCGGAAGAAGGCGACGAACCTCCCCAGGAACACCGCCCAGCCGCCGCGCTTGCGAAGGAACGCCTGCGCGTCTTCGAGCTTCTTGCGGTGGCGATCGAAGATGCGGAAGCTCAGCAGACGGGGACCCAGGTGCTTGCCGATCTCGTAGCCGACCGTGTCGCCCGCGATGGCCGCGACCACCACGAGTGGGGCCATGAGCCAAATGTCGGCATGCCCCTGATTCGCGAGGACGCCGCCGAGCACGGCGGCCGTCTCTCCGGGCACGACGAAGCCGACGAAGATGGCATCCTCGGCGAACACGAACGCGAACACGAGGAGGTACGCCAGCAGCGGCGGCATACCGAGGATCGCACTCACGAAGGAACCCATTGGGGTGATCTTAACCGTGGTTACTGGAGGGTTCCAGTGAACCGGGGTCTCGCGTGCGAAGGAGGGCCGTGAACTCCCAGGGCCTCAGTTCGAGGCCTTGGCCTCTGGGATAGTTGCCGAGGAGTCGTTCGGCATCGGCCCACGTCGGGTCATCGAGGTCGGCGGACCGGTCGCCCGAGCTGAAGTTGCCCAACACCAGCAGTTCCTTGTCCTGATGCCTCCGGACGAAGGCGTAGACCTCTTCGTCATCTGGCAGGAGCATGGTGAAGTCCCCATCGGAGATGACGGTGTGCTCATGCCGGAGGCGCACGAGCTCGCGGTAGAAGCTGAAGACCGAATCCGGCCGGGAAAGCTGTTCGTCGGCGTTGATGGACGATGCGTTGGGATTCACGGCGATCCACGGTGTGCCCGTCGTGAATCCGGCATTTTCGCCCGCGTCCCAATGGAACGGCGTGCGGGCATTGTCCCGGTTCATTCGGGCGACGGCGGCTAGCGCTGCGGCGGGGGCCATGCCCAGACGCTCGGTGCTCTCCCTGTAGTGGTTGAGCACCTCGATATCGCGGTATTCCGAGACCGAGGCGAACGTCATGTTCGTCATGCCCAGTTCCTCGCCCTGGTAGATGAAGGGGGTGCCGCGGTGGAGGTGGAGGACCCCCGCGAGCATCTTCGCGGAGAGCTCCCGATACTCTCCGTCGTCCCCGAAGCGGGAAACGGCCCGGGGCTGGTCGTGATTTCCCCAGTAGAGGCTGTTCCACCCTCGCTCGGCGAGGCCGTCCTGCCAGCGGCCCAGGGAGGCCTTCAGATCGGTCAGGCGCAGCTCGGTCGGCTCCCACTTGCTTCCCGCGTGATCGAGGCCGACGTGTTCGAACTGGAAGACCATGTCGACCTCTCCGCGAGAGGGATCCGTGAACAGGATGGCTTCGTCCACGGTGACGCCGGGCATCTCCCCCACGGTCATGAGGGCCCCGCTGCGGCCGGCAAAGACCGCCTCGTGCATCTCGTGCAGATACTCGTGGATCTTCGGTCCGCAGATGAAGGACGCCGAGCCGTTCCCATAGGTGTGGCCGGGCAGGACAGGGCCGTCGGGAAGCGAAGGGTCTTTCGAGATGAAGTTGATGACATCCATCCGGAATCCGTCGACGCCGCGATCGAGCCACCAGTTCATCATCGTATGGACGGCGTGGCGGACCTCGGGGTTCTCCCAGTTCAGGTCGGGCTGCTTCGTGGAGAAGAGGTGGAGGTAGTACTCTCCGGTCGTCTCGTCATATGCCCAGGCGGGGCCGGAGAAGAAGGACTCCCAGTTGTTCGGCGCCGCGTCGGGCGAACCCGGCTCGCGGCCGCTCCGCGGTGGCCTCCACCAGTACCAGTCTCGCTTCGCGGAGTCCTTCGATGCGCGGGACTCCTCGAACCAGGGATGCTCGTCCGAGGTGTGATTGACCACGAGATCCATGACGAGCTTCATTCCGCGCTCGTGCAGGGCGGCGATGAGCTCGTCGAGGTCGGAGAGGCTCCCGAAGACGGGATCGATGTCCTGGTAGTCGCTGATGTCGTAGCCGTTGTCGTCGTGCGGCGACCTGTAGACGGGCGACAGCCACACGACGTCGACTCCCAGTCGCTCGAGATAGTCAAGCTTGGAGATGATGCCCGGGATGTCCCCGACACCGTCGCCGTTCGAGTCCGCGAAACTCCGCGGATAAACCTGATAGACGACGGCGCTGTGGAACCATTCGCGAGCAGCGCGGGCGGAAGCTTCGGGCTGGGTGGAACGAACAGTCAAGGGGACCCCTCGGAGATCGCGGCTTGATCGGAACAGGCGTGAAGATCCTGACGCAAAGATACCCCCGCGTTCCTGTCGGCTTCGGGCTACGCGACGCCTTCGTTCGCCCGCTGCCGCCGCACCTCTGCGTCGTCGGTGACGTGCACCATCCGCCGGCCGTGGCCGTCCTTCTCCTGGATCCACAGGACCGAGCCGTCGGGGGCGACGTCGTCGACCGTCCCGTGCACGAATACCCCGGGCCCCTCCACCGTCACGGCGTCCCCACGGGCCACCCCGCCGAAATCATCGCTTCTCTTGCCGGCTGCCCATGCCTTGGCCCGTGCCTTTGCTGCCCGATTCCCCATGCGCTCGCTCCCCGTCCTGGCCGCCGACGCCACGGCGTTCCCTGTCCCCCGACGTGAGGGTAGCGGCCCACGGAGACGCGCCGGTGACGTGAGAGTGAACACTCGGACGCGGACGATTCGGTCAGCCGGCGGCCCAGGACAGCCGAGAACCGGCCGGGCCGGGGAGGCGTCGGACAGCGAAGAACCGGCCCGGGAGGGGCGCCCCAAACCTACTCGAGGATCTCGGATGCCTCGAGCCACGCGAGCTCGAGATCCTCCTTCTCGGCGAGCAGGGCCTGAAGCTGGGCGTTGAGCTCGGCGAGCCGCCCATAGTCGTCAGCCACTTCAGCCATCTGCCCGTGCAGCTTCGTCTCCTGCTCGGCGATCCTCCCAAGCTGGCGCTCGACGCGGCTGAGCTCCTTGCGGGCCTGACGCTTCTCCGCCTCGCTGGCACCCGAGCCCTGCCCCGGCCCTTGCGCTGTGCCCTGCGCTGCGTCCTGGGCCGCCCCCGGCGCTCCACCCTGCGCCGAACCCTGGACTGGCCCGCGCGCTGCCCCCTGCGGTGAACCCTGGCCCGGCCCCGCGCTCTCCCGGGGGGCCCCGCCTTGCCCAGCCGATCCGGCGTCGTTCGCCGACGCCAGCGTTGACTCCCGCAGCTCGAGATACTGCTCGACGCCGCCGGGGAGCGCGCGAACCTTCCCATCGCCGAGCAGGGCGAGCTGGTGATCCGTGACCCGCTCCAGGAGGTAGCGGTCGTGGCTCACGACGACGAGGGTGCCCGGCCAGCCGTCGAGCACGTCCTCGACGGCGGCGAGCGTGTCGGTGTCGAGGTCGTTCGTCGGCTCGTCGAGCATGAGGACGTTGGGCTCCCCCACGAGCAGTCGAAGGAGCTGGAGCCTCCGACGCTCGCCGCCGGAAAGCTCTGAGACGCGGGTCCACTGCTTCTGGTTCGTGAATCCCAGCTGCTCGACGAGCTGCCCCGCCGTGAGCTCCTTCGACCCGACAGTGAAGCTCTGCTTCTCGCGCTGGATCACTTCGATGACCCGCAGGTCGGCGACGTCGTCGAGCTCGCGGACATCCTGGCTCAGGACCGCGGTCACGACGGTCTTCCCGCGCTTGACGCGGCCCGACGTCGGGGGCAGCTCCCCCGCGATGAGCCGGAGAAGGGTCGACTTGCCAGCGCCGTTGACGCCCACGACGCCGACCCGCTCCCCTGGGGCGAGGCGGAGGGTGATGTTGTCGAACAGGGGCGTGGCGCCGTCGTATGCGAGCGTGACGCCCTCGAGGTCGACGACGTCCTTGCCAAGCCGCGCTGTCGCCATCTTCGACAGCGCAACGGCGTCGCGCGGCTCGGGCACGTCCGCGATGAGCGCGTTGGCCGCGTCGATGCGGAACTTCGGCTTCGAGGTCCGGGCGGGCGCGCCGCGACGGAGCCACGCGAGCTCCTTCTTCATGAGGTTCTGCCGCTTGCCCTCGACCACGGCAGCCATCCGGTCGCGTTCGGCTCGGGCGAGGACGTAGGCCGCGTAGCCGCCCTCGAACGGCTCGACGATCCCGTCGTGGACCTCCCACGTGCCCGTGCAGACCTCGTCGAGGAACCAGCGATCGTGGGTGACGACGACGAAGGCGCCCTCGTTCGCGCGCCACCGCGTCTTGAGGTGCCGCGCGAGCCACGCAACGCCCTCGACGTCGAGGTGGTTCGTGGGCTCATCGAGCATGATCACGTCGTGCGGCTCGATGAGGAGCTTGGCGAGGGCGACGCGGCGCTTCTGGCCGCCCGAGAGGGAACGCACCTCGGCGCGCCAGTCGACGTCGCCGACGAGCCCGGCCATGATCTCGCGGATGCGGGGGTCGGCCGCCCATTCGTGAGCGGAGCGATCGCCGACAATCGCGCGCCCCACGTCGAGATCGCCGTCGAGCACGTCTCCCTGGTCGAGATACCCGACGTCGACGCCGCGCCGCCTGGTGACACGGCCTCCGTCCGGCTCGGCCCGCTGGGAGAGGAGACGCATGAGCGTGGACTTCCCGTCGCCGTTGCGACCCACGATGCCGACGCGGTCGCCTTCGTTGAGACCCACCGTCACTCCGTCGAGGACGGTTCGGGTGCCGAAGGAAATGCTGAGGTTCTCGCCGCCGAGCAGGTGTGCCACGGATCGCTTTCTCGAGGGGTCGGATGGGCCGGTAACGGATGGGCCGGTAACGGATAGGCCGGTAACGGATAGGCCAGAAACGAGACTACAGCAGGGTATCGCTGACGATCCGCGCCCCAGGAACGGGCCCATGGACTGCCACGGCGTGGGCGCCGCGATGGCCGAGCGCCTCTGCCAGCTCCGAAGCCGCCGCCGGATCCTCTGCGAGGAGAGCCACCGTCGGGCCCGAACCCGAGACGATCGACGCGAGGGCACCGTGCGAGTCCCCCCAGCCCAGGGTGTCGCGGAGCCCGGGGGCGAGCGAGACTGCTGCGCGCTGCAGCTCGTTCACGAGGAGGTGGCTCAGGCCTGTCGCGTCGCCGGCCCGCACGGCTGCGAGGATGCCGGGCTCGACGTCGACCGGCTCCTCGGCCTCGACACCTTCCGCGGCGCGAAGCCGGTCGAGCTCGCGGAAGACGGCGGGAGTGCTGAGGCCGAAGTCGGCGGGTGCAAGGACCCAGTCGAGCCTCGAGGTTGCGAGGGCGGGCGAGAGGCGGTCCCCGACCCCGAGGCCGACGGCGGCGCCCCCGAGGAGCGCGAAGGGCACGTCCGCGCCCAGCTCGGCGGCGAGATGGGCCAGTTCCTCCCTCGAGAGGCCGCTCCCCCACAGGGCGTCGCAGGCGACGAGGGCGGCCGCGGCGTCGGCCGATCCCCCGCCCATGCCGCCTGCGACCGGCACGCGCTTGGTGATCTCGAGGTGGACGCCGGTGGCGTGTTCGGAGACCTCGGCCATGAGAGCGGCCGCGCGGACAGCAAGGTTGCTCTCGTCGAGCGGGATCTCGAGCTCGTCGACGTCGAGGGTGCTCTCCGGGCTCAGGCTCACGGTGATGCCGGGCTCGTCTGAGGCCGTGGCCCGCACCTCTTCGAAGAGCGAGACGGCGAGGTAGACGCTCGCGACACTGTGGTAGCCATCCGGACGTAGCGGGCCGACGCGGAGCGAGACGTTGATCTTGCCGGGGGCCTTGGCCCGCACTGATCTGCGGCCGCCACCGCTCGCTGAACGCATGCCCCCCACGCTAGCGCAGTGTCTCTCCCCCACGCGCAGCCCCTGCTGGCCCAGCCCCTCCTGGCCCAACCTCGCGTTGCTCAGCGATGCGGGCAAAGTCCAGGATGCCCAAAGTCTCGCCGCGAGCGCTCGGATCGATACCGGCTGCGACGAGTGCCCGCTCGGCGGCGGGGGCCCCACCAGCCCAGCCGGACAATGCCGCCCGCAATGTCTTGCGTCGTTGGGCGAACGCGGCGTCGATGACGGCGAAGACCTCGCCGCGGGTCGCCGTCGTCTGCGGGGGCTCCTGCCGCTCGAAGGCGACAAGCCCGGAATGAATTCGCGGCGCCGGCCAGAAGACGTTGGTGCCGATGACGCCGGCCTTGCGCATCGTGCCGTACCACGCCGCCTTGACGCTGGGGACGCCGTAGATCCGCGATCCAGGACCGGCGACAAGCCTGTCCGCGACCTCGTCCTGGACCATGACCAGGCCGTGCCGGAGGCTCGGGAAATGCTCGAGCAGGTGGAGGACCACCGGCACCGCGACGTTGTAGGGAAGGTTCGCGACGAGAGCCGTGGGCTCCTGCGGCAGCTCGGTCACCTTGAGCGCGTCGGCCAGCACGAGGTCGAAGCGGACGACGGCGTTGGGGCGCCAGTGCGCGACCGTGTCGGGCAGCCTTTGCGCCAGGAGGGGGTCGATCTCGACCGCGACCACGTGAGCCGCGGCGTCGAGGAGGCCAAGGGTGAGCGAGCCGAGCCCGGGTCCGACCTCGAGCACCGTCTCCGCGGGATCCACCTTCGCCGCGGCGACGATCCTGCGGATCGTGTTGCCGTCGATCACGAAGTTCTGGCCAAGCGTCTTCGTGGGGCGGATGCCGAGTTCCTCGGCGAGCGCCCGGATGTCGGCCGCCCCGAGCAGGTGCGCGGGTTCAGTCACCCGAGCATCCTATCGGGGGCGGCGTCCTGTCGCGGGCGCGGTCCTATCGGGCAGCGGCTCGCTTCTGGGCGGGGTCCCTTCTGGGCGGCATCCCTTCTGGGCGGGGTCCCTTCTGGGCGGCATCCCTTCTGGGCGGCGTCCTATCGCGGCGCTGCGGTGAGAGCACGAATCGAGGCCCGGTTTGGCCCAGGGCGCTTGCCTCAGCGCGGTTCCGTCAGCTGTTGGCCGCCCACGCGCAGCCCCACGGAGAGAGGCCGGACTTGGCGTAATAGGTGTTGGCCACCGCGATCTGCTGCGCTTTGCTCGCGAGTGCCGCGTTCGGCGCGTACTGGCCACCGCCATTCGCCATCCAGGACGAGACATCGAATTGAAGGCCGCCGTAGTAGCCGTTGCCGGTGTTGGCGGCCCAGTTTCCACCCGACTCACATTGGGCGATCTTGTCCCACATCGCCTCGTTCGCGACGGGCGGGGCGGCCGTCGATGTCGACGACGGCGTAGGCGAGGACGACGGCTGGGGGTCAGGCTGCTTCGTCCCCACGATGATCTTCTCGGCGACCGGCTGGACGGTCACATTCTGTGAGAGGAGCGTCCGGCTGGCCTCGCGGCCATCGACCGAAAGCACCTGGTAGTTCTTCACGAGGGTTCCGGCGACTCCCTGCTGGACGACCTTCGTCTGGCCCACGGGAAGGTCCGCACTGTCGGTCCTCTCGGTGCTGAAGGGGACGGACTCGGTCACGGTGTCCGCCTTGCCGGCATCGACGCGGGTTACCTTGAGCACGAGACCCGTCACGACCGGCGTATTGCTCGGCAGGGAGACCGTGTCGTTCGGGGCAAGCGTGAGTCCGAGCTCGGAGAGCAGATCGCCCACGGTTGCGGCCGCCGTCGTCCGGGTCACCGCCTGACCGTCGACGAGGACGGTGACGTCCTTCGGGGTCGAGATGGCGACGACGCTGCCCTGGGGAGCGAGTTCAGTGGATCCGGCAAGCGAGACCACGCTGTTCGACGCGACGCCGAGCTGACGGACGAGTGCGTCCACGGTGGGCACCGTCGTCTGAATCGTGCGCTGGGCCCCGTCGAGCCGAACGGTGACCTCCTTGGAACGGTTGACCGTGATCACGGAACCGCTCTGCACGGAGGCGGACAGGGCGGGCTGGACTACGTCGGAAGAGTTGACCCCCACGTCAGCGCCGCGGACCACTTGCTCAACGGTCCCCGCGAACGTTTGGATGGTGCTGGCCTTGCCGTCGACGCTCAGCGTGACGGTCTTCGCATTTGCGACGAACGCGGTCGTGCCCAGCACGAGCGCGCCGACGACTGCGACCTGGCCGGCGATCCGAAACGGTTTCGCCGTGGCGCTCTCGGCGGAGTATCTACTCACATGGGCCCTAACCTCACTGGGTCCGGGCACGGGTGCAGCGGACGCGGGCACAGGCGTGACCGGACCCCGTGGATGCAGCTGCTCTCGCGACTGCACGGGGCTCTACTTCGTCCGCGGGCCTTCCCCGACCCCGGCTACTGGGAACCGAGCGTAACCGAAGCGTTACCAAGGAGCAAGCAAAGATTACATTTCGGCCACACCAGCCGAGACTTCAGTCCCAAGTCCCCGCGACCTCAGCCCACCTCAGTCCCAACTCCCATAGGCCTCGACGGTGTTGGCGTCCAGGCGACCACATAGCTCGGCGAGATCAGCGTGGAGCACCGCTGCCATCCCGCGCACCGTGTAGGGGACCATATAGCTTGCGTTGGGTCGGCCTCTGTAGGGGTGCGGCGTGAGGAACGGAGAGTCGGTCTCGACGAGGATGCGTGTCGGCTCGGCGATCGTCAGCGCTCGGCGCAGGTTGTCGGCGTTCTTGAAGGTGAGGGTGCCGGCGAAAGACAGAAACCAGCCGTTCTCGTTGCACGTCCTGGCTAGATCCTCATCCCCCGAGAAGCAGTGGAAGACGACGCGCTCCGGTGCGCCCTCCTCGCCGAGGATACGGACGACGTCGTCGTGCGCATCCCGGTCGTGGATCTGAAGGGTGAGGCCCAAGCGCTTAGCGATGTCGATGTGACGCCGGAACGACTCGTGCTGGACCTTGAGGGCCTCGCCGTGAGTGCGGAAGTAGTCCAGCCCCGTCTCGCCGATCGCCCGCACCCGGGGGTGTGCCGCTAGCTTCTCGATCTCCTCGAGGGCCGTGTCGAATTCCCCGCGCTCGGCGTACCGTGGCGCGTCGTTCGGGTGGAGCGCAACGGCGCCGAGGAGGCGGGGGTCCGCGTCGAGGGCCTCGACGGTGAAGCGCGACGACGGCAGGTCACACCCGACCTGCACCGCGCGGTGCACGCCCACTTCCTCCGCGGCGTCGAGGGCCTCCCGCACCCCGACTTCCACGAGCCCATCCCGGAAGTTCAGGTGCGTGTGGTTGTCGATGACGGGAACGGGAAGGGGCTCGGGTGCAGGCGGATACTCGAGCCGCCGCTTCCGGCCCATTTCGTCGTGAGCCGAGCGCACGCCGACGGCACCCCGGGGCGTCCCTTGACCCTTGCTTTTCGGGCTTGTCGAGTTGCCGCTCCCTAGGGCGTCCTGCCCGGCTCCCTGCCCGGCTCCCTGCCCGGCTCCCTGCCCGGCTCCCTGCCCGGCTCCCTGCCC
>NZ_DAIUJO010000050.1:0-13127 GCF_036848755.1 Sinomonas sp.
CGTACCCGAGACGATCAGGGGTGGGGATAGCCGTACCCGAGACGATCAGGGGTGGCGCTCCCAGGGGGCCGGGATCGGGAAGTACTTCTCGAGGAAGTCGGTCACGCGCTCCTGTCTTTCCTGCGCGGGGACTTCGGGGAAGGACCCGTCGTTGAGGCAGAAGAAGTCCTGATTGCGCTTCTTGAGGAGCCTTCGCAGCAGTTCGAGCCCTGCATACATCGTCGTGTCGACGTAGAGGACCTTGGCGCCGACCTTCGTCACGGCCCGTCCCGTGAGCAGCGCGTAGTAGTGGTAGAGGGAGTTGGTGACGGAGATGTTGTCCTTCGCCCGGAAGCGGCTCGCCGCGGTCGACTCGAACTGCGGGGCGAACTCCTTCTCCATCTCGAGCAGCACGCTCTTCCTCAGCGGCGCGGCCGTGTGCTCGAGGTGGCGCGTGGTGATCCGCCCGAACCGCTCATAGAGGAGCTGCCTGTTGACCCGCGCCGCGTTCTCGAAGCCCGAACGCGAGAGGTGGTTGTCCCCGAGGCCGATCCGGGTCGACGCCTCGATGAACTTCGTGATCCCACCGGGGGAGAAGAACATGTCCGGGCCGATCGGCCTGCCGAAGAACATGTCGTCGTTGGAGTACAGGAAGTACTCCGAGAGCCCCTCGATGTGCTGGATCTGAGACTCGATGGCCTGGGAGTTGAACACGGGGAGCACCGACGGGTCGCGGAAATGCTCCTCGGCCCGGACGATGGTGATCTTCGGATGCTCCGCGTCGAGCCAAGCCGGGATCTTCGAGTCGGTGCAGATGAAGATCCGCCGGATCCAGGGCGCGAACATGTGAACGGAGCGCAGGGCGTACTTGAGTTCGTCGATCTGCCGGTAGCGGGCTTCCGCCTCGTCGCCCTCGCCCAGTGGCACCCCCGGCAGGAACGAGGCGCGGAAGCGGAGGAAGTCGGGGTCGCTCCCGTCGACCCACGAGAACACGATGTCGATCTCGAAGTCGATGTCCGTCGCGTGGTCCGCGAACATGTTCTCGATCGTGGGCCACGTGCGTCCGAAGCGTTCCACGGTTCCCCGGGCGGCCTCCGCGCCGGGCAGGGTCCGCCGCGTCAGGGAGTTCTCGATGGGGAGCTGCAGCAGGTCTCCCTCCCATCGCCAGAGCTCGATCTGCACGCCGGTCTCCTGGCCGTAGAGCAGGCCGCCCTCCGGCTCGAGCCGCGGGCGGTAGAGCCGGAACATGCGCGCCTTCCCGCTGGCAGCGAGTCTCCCATCGGCCACGAGCAGGGCGGCGCCCTTCCGGGCGTCCACGGTGATGGAGTAGAACGGCTCGTTGCGGCACGCAGCCACGAGGGCGTCGCGGAGGTTCTTGCGCTGCTTCCAGTCCACCGCGATGACGGGCCGGGCATCATTGCCGCGAACGAGGAGGAACGGGATCCCCGCGTCGTCGAGGACGTCCCGGACGAAGAGCAGGTCCTCGACCATCGCCTCATGCGGCGTGAGGGTCCGATTGATGAGGGCGTAGCCGCGCTTGGTCTTGATGACGTCGTCCCGGTCCCCGAGCCGCCGGCCAGCCGCGGCGGAGGTCACTTCCTGGGCAGGCTGGACCTCGGCGTCGGGCGTGGCGAAGTAGACCTCGTCGGGGGTCGTGGAGTCCATGGATGCCTTTCGCGCGCTGGTGCTTGCGGGCGCCGCCGACAATCGCGTCGGGGGTTGCAACTAGAATCGTAGCCATGACTGCGCCCCTTGACTCTGCACTGCCCGACCTGGCCGCCGCTCGGGCGCGCCTCCTCGAGCTCATCAAGGAGCTCGCCGTCGTCCATGGGCGCGTGACGCTTTCGAGCGGCAAGGAGGCGGACTACTACATCGACCTTCGCCGGATCACGCTCCACCACGAGGCCTCGCAGCTCGTGGGCCGCGTGATGCTGGACCTCATCGACAGCGCTGGCGTCGGCGTAGAGGCCGCGGGCGGGCTCACGATGGGCGCAGACCCGGTGGGCACGGCGATCATGCATGCCGCGCGCGAGGCCGGCCGCGAGGTTGACGCGTTCGTGGTCCGGAAGGCCCAGAAGTCCTATGGCATGGGACGCCAAGTCGAGGGCCCGTCGGTCGAAGGGCGGAAGGTCGTCGTCGTCGAGGACACCTCGACCACGGGCGGTTCGGCGCTGACCGCCGTCGAGGGAGTGCGCAACGCGGGCGGCGAGGTCACCGCCGTCGTCGTCATCGTGGACCGGGCGACTGGCGCGAAGGAGCGCATCGAGGCCGAGGCTGGCGTCCCGTACCTCTATGCCTTCAGCAAGGATGAGCTCGGACTCGACTGAGCGCCCGGAGGGAAGACCCGCCCCCGCCGGGGGTGGGCTGGATCACCTTGCCTCGCTGCTACGCTCGGCCGACCGCCTGCGGCGCGTTTCGCGACGGGCGTTCCTGAGCGGGACCATCGCCACCGGACTGCTCGCCGCAGACATGCTGGCGACGCGCGCGATCCAGGACGAGCGCCGGCAGACGGTCATGCTCACCGCGAACGACGACGACGCCAAGCGCCGCTTCCCCGGCACGTCCTGGGTCCTGTTCCCCGGCTACAAGACGAGCTGGGAGGAAGGGCAGCTCATCATCACGCTGCTCGCCCCGTCGCTTGGCGAGCGCGGCCAGCTCGCGTCGCTCGGCTATTCGAACGACGGCCTCGACCTCGACCAGATCGTGGCGGCCATCCTCCGGCACGCGGCCAAGAACCGGCTCACGGAACTGCACTTCTACGGCCACTCCTTCGGGGGGATGCTCGCGGTCGACGTCGCGTCCCGGCTGCTGCGGATGGGCGCCGCGCCGGGCGCCGACGTTCCCCGCGTCGGGGCGGTTGTCCTCGACTCCACGCCCGCCTCCAAGTACGACGTCAAAGACCTCACGTGGTTCGAGGGCATCGTGGACCTGTACGAGCTCGGCTTCCGGGTCCCGAGCGTGCTCCGCGGGGGCTACGAGCTCGGGGAGCGCATCATCAACAAGCACGAGCGGACGTGGACGCAGGTCGTCGACCAAGCGCTGGAGCAGCTCACGCCGCTCGCGCCGTCGAGCGTGCTCATCCAGACGGAGTCGCAATACATCTATGACTGGGACGTCACGCGGTTCGCGGGGGAGCTGGGGCAGATCCAGATGGGGTTCATCGGAAATCCGGGGGACCAGACCGTGGACTATGAGTCGGCGCGCACTCGCTGGCAGCGGTACTTCCCCGGCAATCTCGTCTCGTCGTCGCTCGAGACGACGGGCGCGTTCCCGGCGCACGCGAGCCCCGAGTGGAACGCGTCGCTCTACAACAGCGTCCTCGGCAAGCTGCTGCCCCAGCTCGTCCCGCTGCCGCGGCCGGTAGGGGGCGCCGGAGGCGGTGCGGGCTAGGGCACGGGCATGAACGGGACATAAGCCTCTTAGCGGCCCCGGGGGAGGCGCGTCTGATGGAGGTATGGCCAGAAGAGGAAGCCCTCCCCGTACACGGCGGCCCGGCAGCTTCATGTCGATTCTCATCAATGCTGCGCTGCTCTACGCACTCAATGCGTGGCCCACGTGGCACGCCGTGCCCTTCCTGACGCCCCGCACCGCGGAGGTTCTGGGCCTCGTCAACGCTTCGCTGATCGTGGGCCTGATCGTGAACGTCGTCTATCTCGCAGTGACGTCGCCGCCGATCTGGGCGCTCGGCCAATTGGTGGTCCTCGCGGTCGGGCTCGCCGCTGCGTTCCAGATCTGGAACGTGTTCCCGTTCGACTTCGGCGCGTACTCGTTCGACTGGGCTCTTGTGGTCCGGATTCTGCTCGTGGTCGGGATCGTGGGCTCGATCATCGGGCTCATCGTCCAGTTCGGCATGCTCATTCGGTCCCTCGCCGGCTTCAGCCGGCCGGTGCCACGCCCCAGGCCGTGAGGCGCGAGACAGGGCACGGCAGAAGAAGAGGCGGGGGGACGACGGCGGGTGCGCCCCCGCCGTCGTCCGCCCTCTTGGCCCCGAGATCAGGAGAGCGACGAAAGCGCGCTCAGGCCCGCCGTCGGGAAGGGCCGGGGGAAGACGCTCGGCTGGGGGGCCGTCAGTGACTCGAGTTCGACCGACGCCGGCTCCGCGCCGACCGCGACGATGCTCCCGCGCACGCTCACTTCGAGGGGATCGCCGGCCTCGACCTCGAGCTCGAGCCGCCCCGGCATGAGCCGCGCCCGCAGGGAGCGGCCCTGGAGCTGCAGCCGGAACTCGAGGCTCTCCCAGCCCTCAGGAAGGCGCGGGTCGAAGTACGGAAGCGCGCCCTGGTCGCGGAACCCGGCGAATCCGTTGACGAGCGCGGCCCAGACCCCGCCCGCAGACGCCGTGTGGACGCCGTCGATCGTGTTCTCGTGCAGGTTGTCGAGATCGATGAATGCGGCCGTGCTGAAGTGGCGCACCGCCTCGGGCGTGTACCCGACCTCCGCCGCCATGATGCCTTGCACGCACGCGGAGAGGGTCGAGTCCCCGGTCGTGATCGGGTCGTAGAAGTCGAAGGCGCGCTGCTTCTCCTCGGCCGTGAAGTCCTGCCACTGGAGGAGCATCGCGAGCACCGCGTCCGCCTGCTTGAGGACCTGGTGGCGGTAGATCACGAGCGGGTGGAAGTGCAGGAGCAGCGGGTACTGTGATCGCGGCGTCTCCCAGTCCCACGGCTCGAGCGTCATGAAGTCGGCGTCCTGGGCATGGACGCGCATGTCGGGGTCGTAGGGGAGCGCCATGCGCTCGGCGATATGCGACCACAGGAGCCGCTCGGTGTCGGAGACCGACGGGTGCGCGAGCGACGCGGCGGCGCGCAGATTGAAGCGGGCCATGACGTTGGTGTACAGGTTGTCGTTCACGACGGCCGTGTACTCATCCGGCCCCGTGACGCCGTGGATGTGGAAATGCCCGTTCTTGCCGAAGAAGCCGAGCGAGGCCCACATGCGGGCGGTCTCGATGAGGAGCTCGCCGCCCTCGCCCGCCAGGAACTCCCTGTCGCCGGTCGCCCACGCGTAGCGTGCCGCCGCATACGCGATCGCCGCGTTGATGTGGAACTGCGCGGTACCTGCGGCGTAGTAGGCGCTCGCCTCCTGGCCGTTGATCGTCCGCCACGGGAAGAGCACTCCGTCCACATTAAGTTCGGCGGCGCGCGCCGCGGCGGCGGGCAGCATCTCGTGGCGGAACCTGAGCACCTGCCGGGCGGCGTCAGGATCGGTGTAGGTCAGGTAGGGGAGGACGTAGATCTCCTGGTCCCAGAAGTAGTGGCCCTCGTAGCCCGAACCGGTGACCCCCTTCGCGGGGATGCCCGCCACGCCCGCGTGGGACGTCGCCTGCGCGAGCTGGAACAGGTTCCACCGCACCGCCTGCTGGAGCTCGGGGGAGCCGCCGATGGTGATGTCCGCCTTGGCCCAATAGCGCTCGAAGCGGTCCTTGCTCTCGGCGAGGAGCTCGTCGAAGGTGCGCAGCGACGCGGCCGCGGCCTCGGAGAGCGCGGCAGTGCAGCCGACGGGCTCGAGGGCGTCCCCCGCGAGATCGGGCGCGTTCTCGGCGCCGACCGCGTAGCTCACGCGCTTCTCGAGGCGGAACGTCTCGTGTGGGTCGAGCGGCAGCACATAGCGGACGCTGCCCCGGTCTGCCTCGGCCTCGGTCGAGAACGGCGGCATGGGCGTGTTGGCGACGTGGTCGACGGCGATCGCGACGTGCTGCCGTGAGGTCACCGTGGTCCACGCGAGGCGCAGGCTCCCGTTCATGCCTTCCGCGAGGGCCGAGTCGAGGACGCGGCCCGCGTGGCGGCCGGCGCGGCGGGGGTCGTGGTCGGAGTGGTCGTCGCGCGGCTGGTCCTGGCGATTGACGACGACGGACGAGACGTCCGCGACGATGCGGCGGTCCGCGCTGATCTCGAGTTCGATGCCGAGGCTCGCGCGGGACTCGGCGCCGACGACGCGGCGTTCACGGGTCGTGACGCGGGCGCCGGACGTGCATTGCCACACGATCCTGCATTCGTACACGCCCGTGGCGAAGTCGAGCCGTCGCTGGAAGTCTGCGACCTCCGACGTCGCGAGGCTGAGCTGCTCGCCGTCCACGCGCACGATCGTCTCGTGGGCGTCCGGGACGTAGAGGATGCGCTGGCCCTGCTTCGCGAAGCCGTAGGCGCTCTCTGCGTGACGGATGTCGAACGTCTCGTGGAAGCCGTTGAGGAAGGTCCCGGGGAGGGTGCTGTCGGACTCCGCCATATGGGCGCCGCGGATGCCGAGGTGGCCGTTCCCGAGGCTGAAGAGCGTCTCGAGGGCTCCCTCCGAGCCGGGGATGTGGCTCGTTTCGACGAGCGCCCACTCGTCGAGGGGGAAGCGGTGACGGTCTGAGGTGACAAGACTCATGGAGATGCCGTTTCTGGAAGGGGGATGGACCGGGCGGGCTTTCGCCCCGTCCGCAGGGGGAAGGGTCTGGGAAGGGCTAGATCAGCTCGGCGAGGTCGTCGACGACGTGGGTCGCACCCGCAGCGCGCAGGATCTCGGCGCCCGCTCCGCGGTCCACGCCGACGACGGCGCGGAACTCGCCCGCCGCCGCGGCCTGGACGCCTGAGACGGCGTCCTCGACGACGACGCAGGCCGAGCGCGGCACGTCGAGCAGCTCCGCCGCCCGGACGAACGTCGCGGGGTCGGGCTTGCCCGGGAGTCCCTCGCGCGCCGCGACCGCGCCGTCGACCACCACCGGGAATGCGTCGGCGAGGCGCGCCGCACGCAGCACGGCCGGGGCATTGCGGGAGGAGGAGACGACGGCGAGCTTGAGGCCGCGCTCATGGGCGGCCTCGACGAGGCGTACCGAGCCGGGATAGGGGTCGACGCCGTCGGTCTCGATGATCGTGTTGAAGAGGCGGTTCTTGCGGTTGCCGAGGCCTTGGACCGTCTCGTGGGCCGGGTCGTCGTCCTCGGGGCCCTCGGGCAGCGTGATGCCCCGCGAGGCGAGGAAATCGCGGACGCCATCGAAGCGGGGCTTGCCATCGATGTGGTCGAAATAGTCGGCGTCCGTGTAGGCGGGTCCTCGGCCCACGGCGGCGAGGTACTCCTCGAAGAGACGGCGCCACGCCAGCTCGTGCATGATCGCGGTGGGAGTGAGGACTCCGTCGAGGTCGAAGAGCAGGGCTTCGGTACCGGTCCAGATGTCCAGCTTGGTCTTGGACAGCATGTGGCCTCCGTGGTTCAGCGCCGCGAGCGGCGGGTGGTCTTGCGCTCGATCAGGGAAGTGGGCAGCCGGTGGTCGCGGGTTTCACCGGCGTCTTCAGGGTTCTGCAGCCGTTCTGCGAGCAAGGTGGCCGCGAAGGCTCCCTGGTCGGAGACGGGCTGGGCCAACGTGGAGAGTCCGAGGAATGAGCTCATGGGGTGGTCGTCGATGCCGATGAGGGACAGCTTCTTGGGGGCTGTGAGTCCGTGCTCCCGCATGGCCTTGAGGGCCCCGAATGCCATTTCGTCGCATCCGGCGAAGACGGCGCTCGGCACGGAGCGGTTCGCGATGAGTTCGGTCATGGCTCGATACCCGCCGTCGATCGTCGACTCGTCGCCGACGATCAGGTCTGGATGGGCGTTGAGGTGATCCTCGGCCAGCGCCCGCTCGAAGCCCGCACGTCGCTCCTTGGCCGAGGTGACCGTCCCCTCGCTGGGCTCACTCCCGGCCAGCATAGCAAGGTCCCAGTGGCCGAGGTCGAGCAGGTGGCGCGTGGCACTCCACGCTGCGGCCTCGTCGTCGATGCCGACGTTGTCCCACGGGACGTCGTGCAGACCGACACTCGCCACCGTCAGTTCAGACTCTGCAAGCGCTTCCAGCTCCTCGGGCCCGAGGCTGACTCCGAGGAGGAGGACGCCGTCGACCCGCTGCGAGAGTGCGGACGGATCGGAGAACACCCTGCCCTTGGCCTGGTCCGAGCCGCGGAGGCTCATCAGGACGGGATCGAGCCCGTAGCCGGCAAAGACCTCCTCCGCCGCTTCGACGGCCTCGGCGAAGAACCACTGGGTCGCCTTGGGTGCGACGATCGCAACGCTGCCTGTCCTGCTTGCGTCGGGGCGGGAAACGGCCGACGCCGGGCGGTAGCTCAGCTTCTCCGCGGCCTCGTGCACGTGGCGGCGGGCCTCGGGGGAGACGTCGGGAAGCCCGCGGAGGGCGCGGGACGCGCTGCAGACAGAGAGGCCCGAGAGGGTCGCGACATCATGGATGGTCGCCCGGGCGCGGTCAGCCACGGAACACGGCTCAACCCTTTCCTAACAAACGTGGACCAGCGTCCCCGCCCGACGCCCGGAAGAGTGTAAGCACGTGGTGTAAGCGTTTACAAGGCGGTCGAGGGGGAGTCCTTCCACTACCGTCCCGGTGTGGGCAGTGCTTCAGAGCTGCTGCAGGAGGTCCTGGACCGAGTTGACGACCTGGTTCGGGCGGAACGGGTAGGTCTGGATGTCCTGCTGCCGGGTGATGCCCGAGAGGACGAGGACCGTGTGGAGCCCGGCCTCCATGCCCGCGACGATGTCGGTGTCCATCCGGTCGCCGATCATGGCAGTCGTCTCCGAGTGGGCGTCGATCTGGTTCATGGCGGACCGGAACATCATCGGGTTGGGCTTGCCGATCGTGTACGGCTCCCTACCGGTGGCCTTCGTGATGAGGGCGGCGATGGCACCCGTCGCCGGGAGGACCCCCTCCTTCGAGGGACCCGTCGCGTCTGGATTCGTCGCGATGAAGCGCGCCCCGCCCACGATGAGCCGGATCGCCGTCGTGATCGCATTGAAGGAGTAGGTCCGCGTCTCGCCGAGCACCACGTAGTCCGGGTCCTGGTCGGTGAGGATCACGCCCGCCTCGTGGAGCGCCGTCGTGAGCCCCGCCTCCCCGATGCAGTAGACGCGGGCGCCCGGCATCTGGTCCTTGATGAACACGGCTGTCGCGAGCGCCGAGGTCCAGATGTTCTCCTCGGGAATGGACAGGCCGGACGACCGCAGGCGTGCGGCGAGGTCGCGGGGCGTGAAGATCGAGTTGTTCGTCAGCACGAGGAAGCGCCGCGACGTGTCGACCCAGCGCTGGATGAGCTCGTCGGCACCCGGGATGGGGTGATTCTCGTGCACCAGCACCCCGTCCATGTCCGTGAGCCAGCACTCGATCTCCTGGCCGCTGCGATACACGACCTTGCTTCCGACGGGGGCAGTCGTCGGGATCGTGTCCGTGTCGGGGGGTGTCGCGAGGGAACCGTCGCGCTCGGCAGTGGCAGCTGAGTAGTCGGCCATAGTTCCTCCTGATGGGGGACGGTCTCGGTCCAGTCTTCCACCTCCCCTCCCGGCTCGGGGAATGAGTTTTGCCACATCCGCAAATGCGGAAATAGTCGGCTTCTACTTCCGCAGGTGCGACCTTAGACTCGTGACATGCCTCTCCTCCGGATCGCTGAGGCCGCGGGCCTCCTCGGCGTGAGCGATGACACTGTTCGGCGCTGGGTCGACGCTGGTGCCCTGACGGCCGCGAAGGACGCGTCGGGCCGCTCCGCGGTCGACGGCGCCGAGCTCGCCGAACTCGCCCGCAGCCAGGCGACGACGCCCCGCGACGCGAGCGGCGTGGCGCGCTCGGCGCGCAACAGCTTCGTCGGCCTCGTCACGAACGTGGTCGAGGATCGGGTCATGGCGCAGGTCGAGCTGCAGTGCGGACCGTACCGGGTCGTCTCGCTCATGAGCTCGGAGGCCGTCCGCGAGCTCGGGCTCGAGCCCGGCAGCGTCGCGACGGCTGTCGTGAAGGCCACGACCGTGATCGTCGAAACGTCGGGACGGAAGGCGTCATGAGGCCCTTGCTGAAACAGGCCCTCGCGGCGGCCGGCGTCGCGCTCGCCCTGGCGCTCACCGCGTGCGGAGGGACCACGCCGGAGGCGCGCACGAGCGGCAGCGCGCCCTCGTCCGCCCCCTCCAGCGGGAGCCTGACCGTCTTCGCCGCAGCCTCGCTCACGGCGACCTTCACCGAACTCGGCCACGACTTCGAAGCGGCCCATCCGGGCGTCAAGGTGAACTTCGATTTCGGCGGCTCGTCAGACCTCGTCTCGCAGCTCCAGAACGGCGCGCCTGCCGACGTGTTCGCCTCCGCCGACCAGGCCAACATGACCAAGGCGACGAATTCCGGCCTCGCAGCCGGCACCCCGCAGGTCTTCGCGACGAACGTGCTCGAGATCGCGGTCCCCCCGTCCAATCCGGCCGGCATCCACACGTTCCAGGACCTCACGAAGCCGGGCGTGCGCCTCGTGGTCTGCGCCCAGCAGGTGCCGTGCGGGAGCGCAACCCAGAAGGCGGCGAAAGCGGCGGGGCTCAGCCTCAAGCCCGTGAGCGAGGAGCAGTCGGTCACCGACGTGCTCGGCAAGGTGATCTCGGGCGACGCCGACGCGGGACTGGTGTACGTCACGGACGTCAAGGGCGCCGGGGGAAAAGCGAGCGGGGTGAAGTTCCCAGAGTCGTCGTCGGCCGTGAACAGCTACCCGATCGTGGCGCTCAGAGAGTCCGCGAATGCCGCCCTCGCGCAGGAGTTCGTGGACTTCGTCCGTGGCTCCCAAGGGCAGAAGGTGCTCGGCGATGCCGGCTTCGGCGCGCCCTGAGTCCCGCCGATACTCTGGCCTCCCGCGCTGGATCTACGTCCCAGCCGGGCTCGGGGTCCTGTTCGTCCTCGTGCCGCTGGCCGGCATGCTCACGCGGGTCGACTGGCTGCACTTCGTGCCGCTCATCACGTCCGGGTCGTCGCTCGCCGCCCTGCGCCTGAGCCTCGAGACGGCGCTCGCGAGCACGGCAGCGTGCCTCGTCCTCGGCGTCCCGATGGCCCTCGTCCTCGCCCGCGGACCCGTCCTTGGCAGGCGATGGCTCCGGGCCCTCGTGCTCCTGCCGCTCGTGCTGCCGCCCGTCGTCGGAGGCCTCGCGCTCCTGTACACGTTCGGGCGGCTCGGGCTCGTGGGCCGCTGGCTCGACGTCGCGGGCGTGCAGCTCGCGTTCACGACCACAGCAGTCGTGATGGCGCAGACGTTCGTCTCGCTGCCCTTCCTCGTGGTGAGCCTCGAGGGGGCCTTGAGGACGGCCGGAGGGCGGTACGAGGCGGTGGCGGCGACGCTCGGCGCCGCGCCCACCCACGTGTTCTGGCGCGTCACGCTGCCCCTCGTGGTGCCGGGTCTGGCTTCGGGACTCGTGCTCTCCTTTGCCCGGAGCCTCGGCGAGTTCGGCGCCACCCTCACGTTCGCCGGCAGCCTCGAGGGCGTCACGCGCACGCTCCCGCTCGAGGTCTACCTCCAGCGGGAGGTCGATCCTGACGCGGCAGTCGCCCTCGCCTTCGTTCTCGTCCTGGTGGCCGGCGCCGTCGTCGGGATCGCGTACGGGCGGCGGCTTGCTGGGGCGGTCTCAGGGTGAGCTTCCGCCTGGAGGCCGCGATCGGGGAGCGGGGGTTCGACGCCACGCTCGAAGTGTGCGACGGGGAGACGGTCGCCGTGCTCGGGCCGAACGGAGCGGGGAAGTCGACGCTCTTCGCGCTCGCCGCCGGGCTGCTCCGGGCCGACGCCGGCCGTGCCGTCCTCGACGGCCGCGTCCTGTTCGACACCAGGGCCGGAGCCTGGGTCCCGCCGCACGCCCGCGACGTCGCGCTCCTTGCCCAGGAGCCCCTGCTGTTCCCGCACCTGAGCGTCGTGGACAACGTCGCGTTCGGGCCACGGGCAGCCGGCGTCTCGCGGCGCCCCGCTCGCGCGGCGGCTGAGCACTGGCTCGCGGAGGTCGACGCGCTCCCGCTCGCCGACCGGCGACCCGCGCAGCTCTCGGGCGGCCAGGCGCAACGGGTCGCGATCGCGCGAGCGCTCGCCGCCGAGCCCAGGCTCCTCCTGCTCGACGAGCCGTTCGCGGCGCTCGACGTCGCCGCGGCCCCCGCGCTCCGTCGTCTCCTGCGCCGCGTGCTCGCCGACCGCACGGCCGTGCTCGTCACCCACGAGGCCCTCGACGCGCACCTGCTCGCGGACCGCGTCGTCGTGCTGGAGGGCGGGCGGGTCGTGGAGGAGGGTCCGACGGCGGAACTGCTCGAACGCCCGCGGAGCCGCTTCGCCGCCGGGCTCGCCGGCCTCAACTTCCTTGAGGGACGCACGACGGCGCCTGGCCGGCTGCGTGTCGAGGGGCTCGGAGAAGTCTTCGGGATCGCGGCCCCGGAGTCGGACCCTGCGCTCGCAGGGGACGAGGCGGTAGCGGTCTTCCGGCCGGCGGACGTGTCCGTCTACCTGGCTTCCGGCCTCCCCCACGGTTCGCCGCGGAACGCGTGGCGGGCCGTCGTCGAGGAGCTCGAGCCGCGCGGACCCCAGGTGCGTGTCCACGCCGCGACGCCTCGTGCCACCATCGTCGCCGACCTGACCCCCGCAGCCGCCGCCGAGCTCGACCTCGCGCCGGGGACCGCCGTCGTCCTCGTGGCCAAGGCCGCGGCCCTGACTGTCTACCCGGCGTAGTCCGGTCCCGCCTCGGGCCGGTCCTCTACGCTGGTCCGGTGACGGAACACGGCGACCGCGGAGATGGGCGCGAGCATGAGGTCGGTGTCGGCCCGTGGGAAGGGGTCTGGCCCGAGGGCGACCACTGGGACCACGAGCTGCTCGCCCAGGGCGATCGCCGGAACGTCCTCGACCAGTACCGCTACTGGAAGCACGAGGCGATCGTCGCCGAGCTCGATACGCGCCGGCACGAGTTCCACGTCGCCATCGAGAACTGGCAGCACGACCTCAACATCGGCACGGTCGTGCGCACCGCGAACGCGTTCCTCGCCAAAGAGGTCCACATCATCGGACGACGGCGGTGGAACCGGCGCGGCGCGATGGTCACCGACCGCTACCAGCACCTCCGCCACCACGCGACGGTCGACGACTTCGTCGCGTGGGCGCGCTCCGAGGACCTGGCGATCCTCGGAGTCGACATCTTCCCGGACTCAGTGCCCCTCGAGACCTACGACCTCCCGCGCCGCTGCGTCCTCGTGTTCGGCCAAGAGGGCCCTGGTCTGACGTCCGAGGTGCACGCCGCCGCCGAGGCCACACTCTCGATCGAGCAGTTCGGCTCGACCCGCTCCATCAACGCCGCCTCGGCCGCCGCCATCGCGATGCATGCGTGGATCCGGCGGCACGTGTTCGGGCAGGTGCCCTAGGGCGCGAAGG
>NZ_DAIUJO010000050.1:13227-26836 GCF_036848755.1 Sinomonas sp.
CTGGAGCGCGAAGGCGCCCTGGAGCGCCTGGGTGATCTGGAGCGCGTCAGCTCGCCGGGCGCGCCTCCGCGACGATCAAGGACAGCGCCGCACGGAGTTTCACCGCTGCGTCGTTGGCTACAGCCCGCACCTGCGGACTGTCGCTGAGCTGGATCATCGCCTCGGGATCGATGGCGTCGATCATGGTCACCGCGTCGCCTTTCCCCCGGCGCACGACCACGTTGCACGGCAGGAGTGCCCCAAGCTCCGGTTCCACGGTGAGCGCACGTCGCGCCAGCCCTGGATTGCACGCGCCGAGAATCACGTAGTCGCCGAGTTCAGTCGCGGCCTCCGTCCCGAGTTTGGCCGAGAACGTAGCCCGAATGTCGCTCTCCGAGAGGATGCCGAAGCCCTGTCCGGACAGTGCGGCCCTCGTCCGCTCCATGGTCTTGGCGAACGACAGCGGGACCGCGACGGAGAACGTGTAGGACATGTCGGTTCCTTCCGGGGAGTGCCTGACCCCTTCGAGCCTGTTCGGCATTCCCGCGGCGGGCTAGAGGCGGAAGGCTCCTGTCTAGCCGGCCGTGCGCAAGTACTCGGTGTGGCGCGCCTGCGCCTCGCGCACCTTGGCCCTGATCGCCTCGACGTCCTTGGCCTTGTCCCGATACTTCTTGTCCATCGTCTCGATCGCCGCGAGTTCGTCGGTGAGGTTGCGGTAGATGCGCTCGCGCTCGTGGGGGTCGGCGGTGTACCCGAGATCGAGGTAGCTCTCGGCATGCCGCCTCGCGTTGTTGATGGCGGTCTGCGCCTTGCCGGCGGGGCTGACGAGGGACGCGACGACGGTCACCGCGAGGACCCCGACGATGACGACGAGCGAGAGGCCGGTCGTGACCTCGAAGACTTCGACGTGTTGGCCCCCGTTGATGAACGGCAGCGTGTTCTCGTGCAGCGCGTGGAGGACGAGCTTCGCCCCGATGAACGCGAGGATTGCCGCGAGGCCGTACGAGAGGTAGATCAGGCGGTCGAGCAGGCCGTCGAGGAGGAAGAAGAGCTGCCGGAGGCCCATGAGCGAGAAAGCCGTCGCAGTGAACACGATGTAGGCGTTCTGCGTGAGCCCGAAGATGGCAGGGATGGAATCGAGCGCGAAGAGGACATCAGTGCCTCCTATGGCCACCATCACGAGGAGCATGGGCGTGAGGACGCGCTTGCCGTTCTCGATCGTGAAGAGCTTGTCGCCGTCGTACTGCTGCGAAGTGCGCAGGAACTTGCGTGCCAGACGGACGATGACGTTGTCCGCTTCGTCTTCCGCGTGGCTCTCGGGCGTGAGCAGGTGGCCCGCCGTGATGAGGAGGATCGCGCCGAACACGTAGAAGATCCAGGCAAAGCTGTTGATGAGGGCGACACCGAGGAAGATGAAGACCGTCCGTGCGATGAGCGCGAAGACGATGCCGAAGAGCAGGACCTTCTGCTGGTCCTCGCGCGGCACCCGGAAGCTCGCGAGGATCACGAGGAAGACGAAGAGGTTGTCCACCGAGAGCGCCTTCTCGGTGATGAAGCCGGCGAAGTACTGGCCCCCCATCTCTGTACCGCCGAGGGCGAGCACGACGACGCCGAACAGCACCGCGGCGCCGACGTAGACGGAGGACCAGAGGGCCGCTTCGCGAAGAGTGGGTACGTGGGCCTTGCGGATATGGAACAAGTAGTCGAAGGCCAGAAGCGCGAGGATCACCACGATGGTGACGGTCCAGACGAGGGGAGAGACGGACATGGAGTCCCTTTCGCAAGGTAGGCGTGACCGCCACAAGTCTTTCCACCCGTTCGCCGGACGTTTCGTCCGTTCGGACAGGCCGCCGCACCCGGCCAGGCTCCCGTGCCCGACGTGTTGACGTGTGCGGCGCGTCGGATACTCCCCTGCGCACCTTCAAGCCTACAGGGCGCGCCATGGATCCCCAATTCACAGGGAATTCACAAACTCACAGAAAACTCTCAGGTTTTCGGGCCTCCCTGCAAAGGTTGTTTCAGAACTAGTGTCGCTCCCAACCGGGACATTCACGAGAGTCTCGCGACGGGAGAAGATCCATGCCTGAACATCACCGGTCCCCTCGACTTTCCCTCCGTATCTTCGCGGCCGCCGCCGCGGTGACCTGCGCAGCAGGCCTCGGGACGGCGGCCTCCGCCGTCGCCTCGCCGCCGAGCCCGCCGCCGTCGAGCTCCAAGGCATACCCTGGCTCGGTCCCGTCGTGGGCCGGTTCCCGGACGAAGACGGGGAACCCGCTGAGCAACACGACCGTCGAAGGGGAGATCTACTTCAACCTCCGCGACCTTGCCGGAGCAAAGGCGACCGCGGACGGCGTGTCGACCCCCGGCAGCGCGACCTACGGGCAGTACCTCACGCCGCAGCAGTGGATCGACACGTACGCTCCGACCCAGGCCACGTTCGATGCGACCGTCAACTGGCTCAAGTCTCAGGGCATGGCCATCACCGGTACTCCCCAGAGCCGTCTCTATGTCGTCTTCCGCGGCACCGTCGCCCAGATCAACGCGGCGTTCAGCACGAGCGAGCAGAACTACAGCTTCGACGGTCAGACGCTCATCGGTCCCGCGACCGCCCCGTCAGTCCCCGCCGAACTCGGCGACGCAATCCAAGGCGTATCGGTCGATCAGGGCAAGCTCCTGACCCATCCCACGAACGCGACTCCGGATTCGGGTGAGACGGCTCCGGCTGCGAGCAAACCGATCCAGCCGCCGCTCAGCGTTCCCTGCTCCGACTACTGGGGGCAGAAGACCGCGAATCTGCCTGAGGCGTACGGCACCACGACCTTCCCGACCTACATCTGCGGCTACACCCCCACTCAGCTGCAGGGCGCCTACGGGATTTCGCCTGCGGGAACCGTTGACACCACGGCGGGCGCTGGCCAGAAGGTCGCGATCATCGACGCGTACGCGTCGCCGACCATCGTCCAGGACACGAACACCTGGTCGGCCGCGAGCGGCGTCCCACAGCTTGCGGCCGACCAGTACCAGCAGATCGTCCCCGACTCGAGGATGTTCCTCGACAAGACCCTGTGCCAGGAGCCGAGCGGCTGGCAGGGCGAGCAGACGCTCGACGTCGAAGCCGTCCACGGCATGGCCCCCGCCGCCAGCATCCTCTATGTCGGCGGCAACAACTGTGGCGGCGGCCTCGACCTCGCCATGTCGACGATCTTGGACGGGCACCTGGCGAACATCGTCTCCAACAGCTACGGCAACGTCGGCGAAGCACTCCCCGCGAACACCCTCATGGGCGAGCAGAACATCCACCTCCAGGCAGCGGCCGAGGGCGTGGGGCTCTACTTCTCGAGCGGTGACTCGGGCGACGAGGTGGCCAACCTCGGCTACGCGTCTCCGGACTTCGCGGCGAGCTCGCCCTACGTCACCGCGGTGGGCGGCACGAGCCTCGCGGCCGGCCAGGATGGCAGCTACCTCTTCGAGACCGGCTGGGGCACGGCGCGCCAGCGGGTCGTCCCTGACTCGACGGGCCAGCTCGTGTACGCCGGTTCGCTGCCCGGGCCCTTCCGCTTCGGTGCCGGCGGCGGAACGAGCGCCGTCTTCGCCCAGCCCGCGTATCAGGCAGGCACGGTCCCGGCGTCGCTCGCCCAAGGCCACCGCGTCTCGCCCGACGTCTCGTCGCTCGCGGACCCGTACACGGGCTACCGCATCGGCTACAGCCCGATCACGAACGACAACGTCCTCAAGACCGGCTCCTTCGCCTTCGAGGGCATCGGCGGAACGTCGCTCGCGTGCCCGCTGACGGCAGCGCAGATGGCCGTCGCGCAGGCATCATCGGGCAAGGTCATCGGCTTCGCGAACCCGACCATCTACGCGGCAGCAGCCGCCGGCGGCGCCCAGCGCGACGTCGTGCCGCCAGCGCAGGAGAAGGCCGTCGCCTTCTCGAGCACCATCAGCGGCAACACCTACCTCGTCGGGATGAACCACGACTCGTCGCTGTTCACCGCTCCGGGCTACGACGACGTCACCGGCGTCGGCAGCATGACCGAGGCGTTCGCACAGCAGGTCGCGGCGCTTCACTAGCGCCGGGCCCAGGAGGCCTGCTCTTCCGTTGGGGGAGCGGATAGGAGGACGACGACGGCGCGTGGGGCGCCGTCGTCGTCCTTGCTTTAACGCCCGTGGGCTCTAAAGCCCGTTTGGGCGCTGGAGCCCCATTGAGGCGCTCGCCGTCGAAGCGCCGGCCGTCGAAGCCGGCAACCGCGAGATCCTCCGGGACGGTGAGCCCTGCGGAGCGAGCCGCCTCGAGAACCCCGTACGCGTGGGTGTCGGTACAGCACACCGCTGCGGTGACGCCGGCCGCGCGCCACTCGGGCCAGGATTCGGCGCGGCCGCGTGGCCCCGGTGTTCGGCTACGGCCGGGTGCTGCGGATCGGCCTCGTCGGCAGTCTCGTGACGGAACGGGCGCGGCGAGAACAGCATTGTGATCGTCCCCGGGGCAAACGGCAGCCTGTCGCCCGACGACGTCGCCCGGGCTTCCGCTGTGTTCGACGGCGCGGCGGCCGTCTGCCTGTGCCTCGAGGTGGCCCAGCCGACCGTGCTCGCCGCGGCCCGCGCGGGCAGGGCAGCGGGCGCGACGGTGATCCTGAACCTTTCCGGCCGGCGACGGGCTCGCCGAGGCTGCCCGGTACGCCTCCGTGGCCGCGGCCCTCGCGACGACCCGGCACGGCACTCAGGCAGCGTATGCGAGCGCCAGGGAGGTGGAAGCGCTCACCGCCAGAGCGGCCGCGCGCCCCTAGGCCGCGGCCGGGCTGTCATGTGGCCGTCGGCTCGCCCCCGCCGCCGCGCCGCTCGCTAGGATGTGAAGTGGCCAGCAAACCGCCGCGCAGTTCTGCCGCACGGACCTGAATCGAGGACATTCCATGCCTATCGCCACCCCTGAGAAGTACGCCGAGATGATCGACGCCGCCAAGACCGGCGGCTACGCGTTCCCGGCGGTCAACGTCACCTCGTCCCAGACGCTCAACGCGGCGATCCGCGGCTTCGCAGAGGCCGGCTCCGATGGCATCGTCCAGGTCTCCACCGGTGGGGCTGCCTACTGGTCCGGCGCCTCTGTGAAGGACATGGTCGCTGGCTCGCTCGGCTTCGCTGCCTTCGCGCGCGAGGTCGCGAAGAACTACGACGTCAACATCGCCCTGCACACAGACCACTGCCCCAAGGACAAGCTCGACGGATTCGTCCTCCCGCTCCTCGACGCGTCCGAAGCCGAGGTCAAGGCCGGCCGCGACCCCCTGTTCAACTCGCACATGTGGGACGGCTCGGCCGAAACCCTCGAGGAGAACCTCCGCATCGCGAAGGACCTCCTGGCCCGCACCTCTGCCGCGAAGATGATCCTCGAGGTCGAGATCGGCGCGGTCGGCGGCGAGGAGGACGGCGTCGAGAACGCCATCAACGAGAAGCTCTACTCGTCGGTGTCGGACGGCCTTGCGACCGTCGAGGCCCTCGGCGCGGGCGAGAACGGCCGCTACATCACGGCGCTCACGTTCGGCAACGTCCACGGCGTCTACAAGCCCGGCAACGTGAAGCTCCGCCCCGAGATCCTCAAGGAGATCCAGGCCGAGGTCGGCGCGAAGATCGGCAAGGACCGCCCGTTCGACCTCGTCTTCCACGGCGGCTCGGGCTCGAGCGCGCAGGAGATCGCGGACGCCGTCTCCTTCGGCGTCATCAAGATGAACATCGACACCGACACCCAGTACGCGTTCACTCGTCCCGTGGCCGGCCACATGTTCAAGAACTACGACGGCGTCCTCAAGGTCGACGGCGAGGTCGGCAACAAGAAGACCTACGACCCGCGCGTGTGGGGCGCCTCGGCCGAGGCCGGCATGGCCGCCCGCGTCGTCGAGGCCGCGCAGCAGCTCGGCTCCGAGGGCAAGTCCATCAAGTAGCCCGGCCGAGGAACCGATGAGCGACGAATTCCGTACCAACCTGCTTGGCCCCGAGCCCACGCGGCTCCCGGCCGAAACCGAGGTGTACCAAGGCCTTGCGACCGGGCACTCGCCGCGTGACCTCGTGGTGAAGCACCCGGAGTCCTCGCTGCTGTGGGCGCTGCTCTCCGAGGAGGCGTGGGCGGCCGGCGATGTGGTCGAGGCCTACGCCTTCGCCCGCGTCGGGTACCACCGTGGCCTCGATGCCCTGCGCCTCAACGGCTGGCGCGGGGCCGGTCCCGTCCCCTGGGAGCACGAGCCGAACCAGGGTTTCCTCCGGGCCCTGTACGACCTCGGCCGGGCCTCATCCGCAATCGGAGAGGACGGCGAGCCCGAGCGGATCTCGACGTTCCTCGACGAATCGGACCCGACGGCAAAGAAGGCCATCGAGGACCTGGGACACTAAGCCGCCGCCTCGCCCGCCTCGCCCCCCACCCCCACGTTTCGGGTACGGCTATCGCCGCTTCGGGGCGTTTTGGGTACGGCTATCGCCGCTTCGGGGCGTTTTGGGTACGACGACGCAGGGTGCCTTCCCCACGGAAGGCACCCTGCGTCGTCGTCCGCCGCCGGGGTTCGCGCAGGCGGGAGACGCCGTCACTAAGATGGGCCGCGTGGCAGTCATTCATGAAGCGACCCTCGTCCCCGGCAAGCTTGAGCTCCTCGACGGGTGGTTGGCGCGCCAGCCGTGGGTCCCGGCCGATGAAGGCCTGCGACAGCTCTCGCTCACGCGTCTCGGCACGTATCGTTTCGACGATCCTGACGGCGAGGTGGGCATTGAGGGCTTTCTTCTGGCCCGGGGTGAAGCCCTCGTCCACGTGGTGCTGACCTACCGCGGGGCGCCGCTGGCCGGTGCCGAAGGCTCGCTCGTCGGAACAATGGAGCACTCGGTCCTCGGTACCCGCTGGGTGTACGACGGGCTCGGCGATCCCGTCGCGGTTGAGGCTCTGGAAAGAGCAGTCCGAGGCGAGCAGAGCCAAGCGGTGCTTGAGCTGCACGCCGGTGGAAACGTAGTGGGGCAGCGGGAACCGGATGTACGCGTGCGCTCGGCGATCGTTGATGCGCCGATGGATGCTCCGACGGACGGGCCGACGTCTGGCGGTTCGGTGGCCGAGGTGCGGGGCCCGCGCGGGGTACTCCGCGTGGCGCGGGTACTCGATCCGCGTGGATGGAGCGGCCGATCGCTCGTCGCCGAGTGGGAAGGCGGAGAGGCCGTCCTGGCGAGCCTCGCCTAACGGCGGAGCGTATATCTGCTTGGCTGAGCTGCTAGACCGTGGGGAATTTGCGCCGGAGATGCGTCTGAGGGCAGCACTCAGAGAACGACGGCGGTTGGCCGGCGTGCGCTGGGCAGCCGTACCCGAGTTGCTGGTGGGGCGTGGTTTGTGTACCCGAGTTGCTGGTGGGGCGTGGTTTGTGTACCCGAGACGGGTGGGGGCGGGCGGGGCCGTAGAGTTCTGGTGTGCAGAAGTTCCAGATCGTCAAGAAGCCTGCCTATGCGATCGAATCCGTCGACAATGCGCTTCAGCTCATCCTGCTCCTGCAGGAGCGCGACGCCCTCCGGGTCAACGAGGCAGCCGAGCGACTCGGCGTCGCCCCGTCGACGGCGCACCGGCTCCTCGCGACGCTCCTGTACAGGGGCTTCGCGCTGCAGGACGAATCGCGCCGCTACACCGCCGGCCCCGCGCTCCGCGGCGTGACTCGCCAGGGCCGGCTGCAGGAGGTCGTCTCGACCGCGCTTCCGCAGCTTGAGGAGCTCGCGTCGGCGGTGGGGGAGACGGTCAACCTAGTGGCCCGGTTCGGCACGAGCGTGCGGTTCATTGCGAGCGTCGAGTCCGCGCAGCTCCTGCGCGTGGGGGATCGGTCCGGGACTGTCCTGCCGGCGCGGCTCTCATCCGGGGGCAAGGCGATCCTCGCGACGCTCGACGGCGAGGCCCTCCACCAGCTCTACTCCGGGCGCGTCGCGCAGCTGGCTGGAGACCACTTGTCGGCGGACGAGCTCGGGGCACTCCAGGAAGAGCTCGCAAGGGTCCGCGCGAAGGGTTACGCGCTCAACTTGGGCAGGACGGAGCCGGACATCGCCGCGGTCGGCGTCGCCGTTCCGGCTCCTGCCCAGCGTTCATGGCTCGCTGTCTCCCTCAGCGCACCACGCTCTCGGGCCGAAGCGCTCGACCGGCCCGACACCCTCGCAGCACTGCGCGGATGCTGCGACACCATCGCCGCGTCGCTGGAGGCCGTCCAGCTCGCAGGGCCGCATTAGCTCCCCCGGCCCCGCTAGCTCGCAGGGCCCAACGCGCTCGCGGGGCCGTACCAGACCGAACCGCAGATTCTGAAGGCCGGAATCAGACGGCAAGCCGGAGGGCGGCCCGCACCTCGTGGAGTACGTCCCGCATGAAGGACTCGGCGCGAGCGGCGTCCCCCTCGCCGATCGCCTCGGCCACCCGCTGGTGGGCCTCGAGCGCCTCGTCCCGGGGGTGAAACGGCATGAGCCCCTGCCGGGTCCTGCTCGTGAGCACTTCGGAGACCATTCCGTCGAGCGCCGCAAACATCTCGTTGCCGCTGCTGCGCAGGATGAGCCGGTGAAACGCGATGTCGGCTGCGAGGAAGGCCTCGAGGTCGCCGCCCTCGCCCAAGCGCCGCAGTTCGCCCGCGAGCCGCATGAGCTCGAGGCGCTGGGCGCCACTCGCGCGGCGCGCCGCGCCGGCGGCGGCCACGGGTTCGACGGCGATGCGGAGCTCGGTCAGGGATGCGTACTGCTCGTCGCGCCGGACCGAGGCGAGGCGCCACCGGACGAGCTGAGGGTCGTAGACGTTCCACTGCGACGGGTCCTGCACGACGATCCCGACCCTGCGGCGCGAGGTCACGAGGTTCATGGTTTCGAGGACGCGCATGGTGTCACGCGCCACCGTGCGCGAGACGCCGTGCTCGCGCTGGAGCTCCTCGAGGGTCAGCCGGCGCCCGGGCTCGTAGCGCCCCGAGGCGATGCCTTCACCAAGGGAGTCGAGCACGCGGCGGTGGAGGCCGACGACGTCGGGGGCGTCGGCGGACGTCGGAGCAAGCCGCGCGCCGTCGGGCCCGTCGGGCGGGGCGGCGAGTGCGTCGTCGTTCGCCTGGGGAGTGGTCATCGGTCCCGACCTTTCGCGTGAGTAGCCTCACGTAAAAGTATTACCTATTTCACGTAATGGTGCTATCTTTGAAGGGCGGCGCGGGCCGCATGGCGCTTCTTCGGAAGCCAATGACGTCTTCTGCGGAGGTAGCGATGGAATCCCTGCATGTCGTGGTCATGGGTGTGGCCGGAGCCGGCAAGACAACTGTGTCAGCCGCCCTCGCCGACCGGCTGGGCTGGGTCCTGGCCGAGGCGGACGAGTTCCACCCCCAGGCGAACGTCGACAAGATGGCCAGCGGCATACCCCTCACGGACCAGGACCGCTGGCCCTGGCTCCGCAGCATCCGCGACTGGATGACCACCCAGGCCGCAGCCGGCCGGAGCACGGTCCTGACCTGCTCGGCGCTCAAGCGCAGCTACCGCCGGCTCCTCGCCGATGCGGACGGCCGCGTCGTGTTCGCACACCTCGACGGCTCGCCGGAGTTGCTCGCGGAGCGCATGGCCGGACGGACTGGCCACTTCATGCCGACCGGCCTGCTCCCGAGCCAGCTCGCCACGCTCGAACCCCTCACCGCGGACGAGTACGCGACCGGAAGCCTGCGCCTCGACATCTCGCAGTCTCCGGAAAGCCTCGTCAACGCCATCCAAGCCACGCTGCATCTGCCCGTCGCCTAGGGGAGAAGCCTTCGCGGGGGGATCGCGGGATCGGCAAGGGCCCCCGCATCCGGCGTGAGGCCGCGGTCCATGATGCGGCGCGCCGCTCGGATCAGGAGCGGGAGGTCGACGGCGGCGGCTGCCAGGAGATGCCCGTCGTCGGCGAGGAGGAACGCCGCCTGGGGGACGCCGTCGACCTCGCGCAGCACCGTGGTTCCACCCGTGATTCCGCCGAACGTCCCGACCGCCTCGACGTGCACGCCGTAGCGATCCGACCAGAACCACGGCGATCCGAACTCCGGCGGCGCCTGACCCAGCATTCCGGCCGCGGCCGCCTGCCCTGACCGCACGGCCGCCTCCCAGTGCTCGGCTCTTCGGGCGAGCGCCCCGTCGGGGCGGCGCAGGCGTGAGCCGTCGCCGGCCGCGAACACGGCCGGGTTCGAGGTCGCCCCAGAGGCGTCGACGAGCACCCCGTCGTCGGCCTCGATCCCGGCGTCCGCGGCGAGGCTCGAGTCCGGTACGACGCCGATCCCCGCCACGACCGCGTCGGCCGCCAGAACGGAACCGTCAGCGAGCCGCACGAGGTGCGCACCGTCGTCGGACGGGGCGATCTCCAGGGGGACGGACGCAATGGTCCGCACGCCGTGCTCGGCGTGCATGGCGTGGAGCCGCTGCGCGAGCGCCTCGCCCACGGCGGGCACGAGCGGCGCGGCGAGGGGATCGACGAGCGTCACCTCGGCCCCGAAGCCGACGGCGGCTGAGGTCACCTCCGCCCCGATGAGCCCCGCGCCGACGACGACGACGCGGGCACCCGGCACAAGGACGGCCCGGAGGGCGTCGGCGTCTGCACGGTCCCGCAGGGTGTGCGCTGACTGCCCGCCGGGAACGGGGAGCTGCCGCGGCCGTGCGCCCGTGGCGAGAAGGACGCGGTCCGCGTCCAGGACCGTCCCATCAGCCAGCTCTACAGCGGCCTCGGCCGGGCGCAGCGCGACGGCACGCGCGGCCAGGACGTCGACCCCGTGCTCGGTGTACCAGGCTTCGGAAGCGAGGGCGATCTTCGCGGCGTCCTCGCTCCCGACAAGGTAGCCCTTGCTGAGCGGGGGACGGTCGTAAGGTGGGCCCTCGGGGGAGAGGACTGTCAGGGCACCGCCGAATCCCCGCGCGCGCAGCTCGCTCGCCGCGCTGAAGGCGGCCACCCCGCCGCCCACGACGACGATCTGGCGCGGCACACCGCGGTCCGGGGGCACGCCCTCAGTCGGTGGCGCGGGCGGCGTCGTCCGCTGCCACGCCGGGGTAGAGGACCACGCGACCCTCCTCGACCGCGACCTTGTGCGTCAGCGCGTCGACCGTCGCTGGCAGGCACAGCACCTTTCCCGTGCGGAGGTCGAAGCTCGAGGAGTGCAGGGGGCACTCAACCGTGTCGCCTTCGATCCAGCCCTCCGCGAGGGAGGCCTCCTCGTGCGTGCACGTGTCGTTGAGCGCGAAGAAGCAGCCAGACTCGGTGTGGAAGACGGCGATGGGCTCGTCGAACCCCGAATCTTCGGGCTCCACGACGCGTGCCGTGCCCTCTTCGATCTCGTCCGGACTCCCGACGTCGATTCCCTCAGTCATGCCGTCCACTCTACCGACGGCACGTCGGGTACGTCGGCGAAAGAAAAGGGGGGCCACGGGCCAAGGAATGTCACGGAAATCCCCGGCTCCTCGGCCTCGATGTCGCCGAGTTCGGCGCCGAGGCGTGGGACGTCCTCCTCGCCCGCGAGGACGGCGACGTTCAGCACGGTCACGCAGCCCTCCGGGGGATGCCCTCGGACGTTCTCCGCGAGGTCGCGGGAGAGCCGGGCCAGTCGGCGCCGATACTCGGGGTACAGACGGTCGGCGGCCTCCTCCGCGCTGGCCCGGCGGAGCGACTCGAGCCGCTTCCGGAGCAGGCGCTGAACGCCTGCTGGCCTCCCACGGAGGCCCTCCTCGAGCTCCCGCACCTCCTCACTCCCGGCGCCTGCGGCGTCCTCCCGGAGTGAGATCTCGACGCGCAGTTCGACGAGTCCGTGCAGGGCCTCGAGTCGGCGCGCGAGGGCTGGGGCGGAGCGGTCGAGCCAGGCGCCGAGCCGATCCTCCGCCGAGGCACCGTCCCCTGGCGAGACGATGACGTTGAAGCCCATGGGCAGCACAGCCCTGGTGGCCGCCCAGCAGCGCTCGACGACGTCGCCATGCTCGAGGACGCGGCGTTCCGCGGCCTCGTCGGAACCGCTGTACGGCGGCTCGCGATGCCGATGGACGACGGCGGCCACCCCCTCCCGAGCCGACACGAGTTCGAGCGGCGCGCCGTCGATGCCGCGGCCCAGGTCGGCTTGGCTGAGTCGCGACGGGACGACGGCGTAGACGTACAGGCCCTCGTCGGTCACCCGAGTTCCCCTCTGGTCTCATCCCAGCGCCCCGGATTCGTGACCTTGTCGACGAGGTCCGCGACGACGTCGTCCAGCCCGCGCCGCAGCTCCTCGACCGACTCGTCGATCCCGTGGTCGCGTTTGAGCTGGGCCATGGCTTCGTCGAGTTCGAGGAGGGCGTTCCCGAGCCGGTCCTGCTCCTCTTCCGTGAGCGATCCTCCCTCGATCCGGCGCACGGCCTGCGCTTCGAGCGCCTCCTGAATTACCTCGACGAGCGTCACGACGAGAGTCAGGACCCCGTTCTTCAGATTGTCCTCATCGATTCTGAGCGTGCTCATGGCCCACCTCCTCCGGTGTCAGAAGCTCAAGCCATCCGCGCCACTGGCCCGGTTCGGCTGCGGCAAGGCGGACGACGCCGTGCGGGGTCTCGACGATGAGCGGCTGCAGGCCCTCCGGGACATCCGCGATCTCCCGCCCGTTCCCCAGGGTTGCGGTCAGAATGTCCGACGGCGGCACCCTCACCGCCGGCCGACGGTCGCCGTCGCCGTGCCACGTGAAGCCCCGCTCACGGTCGCACCGACCCGTGCCTCGACGCCAGACTGCACCGCCGGATCTGGCCTCCGCGAACCAGAGCTGGCCTTCGCCCACGGTGGTGTCGCGCGCCGGCGTGCTGCGCCTTTCCGTGGTCTCCCCGCCACTCTCGCTGCGCGCCTGCTCGAGCAGGCCGCGAAGCTGGTCGGGCCTCGCGGCCGTCAGGCGAGTCGTGCCGCCGTCGTCCGTTCCGACGATGAGGCGTGGAGCGTCCTCTCCCCCGGCCGTCCGCTCCGACACGATCCCGACGTGGGAGATCCTCCCGAGCGGCGCCTCCCACAGGAGCGCGGCGGGCTCGCGTCGGTGGACGATGAGCCGCTGCGTGGTGAGATACACCGTCCCCGGCTGCCAGAAGCCGTTCGGCGGCTCATCGCGGAACGCGGAACCGGGCATGCGAGTGACGACCTCCTCGTGCTCCCCGAGAGTGAGCCCTGCGGGGAGGGAGCGGCGCGCCCATGCGCGGGTGCGCTCGTCCCAGTCGTCCATCATCCCGTACTCGAGGAGAGTCTCCATGCCCGCGAGTGCAGCTCGAAGGCTGATGCCGATGAGCGGCACCTCGGCCACCGTGATGATCGCGTCGAGATCCAGGTAGACGCCCTTCGTGAGGAGCGTGTCGAGAAGGCGGGACAGAGTCGACTCGGAGTCGCGACTCGGAGTGAGGGGCTGGCTGCGTGCTCGGCGCGGTGGCCCGTCACGTAGGGGCCCGTCACGTGGCGGCTCGTCACGTAGGGACTCGTCGGGGTCGCGTGGCATCTAACCCTCGTCCTCGGCGCCGGCTTCGCGCCTGCTGCCCGACCTGCGGGTCCTGGACTCGCCGTCGTCGTGCTCCTCGCGGTCGGGGCCTTCCCCGCCGTCGGGCCCTTCGCTGCCCGACTCGTCGCTGCCCGACTCGTCGCTGCCCGACTCGTCGCTGCCCGACTCGTCGCTGCCCG
>NZ_DAIUJO010000050.1:26936-27968 GCF_036848755.1 Sinomonas sp.
ACTCGTCCCCGTCGGGCCCGCTGCCCCGGATGGCTATTGCGCTCTTCCACCCGCACCACGGGCAGAACTCGTACAGCAGTTGGTCGACGGGCGCGGGCTTGCCGCACTGGGGGCACGTCTCCTTCCGCTCCATCGCGTCGTTCCACGCAACCGTGTTCCGGTTTGTGCCCGAGGGGAAGTCGAGGCCGTAGCGCGCGGCCGTGTCGAACGAGGCGAGGGCCGCCCGGATCCGGATCCCGAGGAGCTCGACCCCGGCGAGCGAGACCGTGATGTCCGCGTTGATGACGAGGCCCTTGTCGAGCAGCGTCTCGATGACGTGGGTCAGGGTGCCCTCTCGGCTGCGCTCGGGCTGAAGAGGCTGGCGTGACGACGGCGGACGCTGCGCGTACGGTGCGGAGGGCTGGCGGCGTGACGAATAGGGCACGACGTCGGAGCCCGACGGATTCGGCGCGGACGACTCACCGCCCGTGCGGGGCACACGGTGCCCGGGCTCGGAACGCTGGCCTTCACTGCTCATCCGCTTGCTTCCGCCTGTCTGGTTGCGCCGACTCCCACTCTTCTCTGGCTGGTTGGTACTGGATGCGGCTCACTTGCCGCTCGGGCGCCCCCGCTGATACCGGGGTCCTCGCGAATAGCCCACGAGATCCCCTTGCGGATCTACCTCCACCGAGTATTCCGCCATGATGTCGGCAGAATCCGGGAAATGGGCGCTCTCGACGACCTCGAGGATCACCGTGAGGTTCCCGTTCTCGTTGCGCGACATCCCGACGACGGCCTCGATGTCCCGCGTCGTGAGCTGCTGGAGCTGCGCGACGGCGCTCTGAGCCAGCCGCGTGGTGCTGAGCCCGCGCTGTGCGCGCTCACCCTGCTCGCGCTCCGGCCGCTCCTCCTCCGGCTCCTGCTGGTCGCGCTCCTGCTCGTCGAGCTCGCGTTCGTGGTGCCCTTCGCGTTCCGGGCGCCTCGGGCGCTCCTCGCGATCCTCGCGCTCCTCCGGCCTGGGCCGCGGCCGGCTCGGCCGCTCACCCGGCGGCC